>DASXMC010000394.1:0-3003 GCA_036495885.1 Allostellaceae bacterium
CGCTGCTCGATCCCGCGACGGTCAATCATGCCGCAATCGATAACCCGTCGCGCCTCCGACGGGAATCCCAAGCACCCGAGTCATACCGACGCAGCCACAAATCCGCTAAACCGATTCAGTTATCGGTGCCGATGTCCTAAGTCCGGTTTTAAGCCGCCGCCTGCTGGCGCAGGAAATCGAGCAGCAGCGGGATGACCTGCTCAGCCTGCTCCTGCTGCACCCAGTGCCCAGCGCCGTCGAGCAGCTGGCAGCTGACCATGCGGGTGCAGACTTCCTGCGTGCGTTCGAAAGCGCCCGGCGTCTGGTAGATGCCCCAGTCGCTCATGCCGCCGATGAAGATCGATGGCACGTCGATCGTGCGCCCGGCAAATAGCTGCAATTCGCCCTCAAACGTGCCGGATGTGCGCGAGCGGTACCAGTTCAGCCCGCCCTGAAACCCCGTGCGCTGCCACTCACCGGCATAGACCGCCAGCTCCGCCTCGGTCAGCCATTGGTTGGCGGCGATCTCCGCCGCCGACGGCATCTCCTTGCCGACCGCCGCCGGCATGTCGTCGAACAGGTCCATGATATAGTAGGTCGGCATCTTCGCCAGTTCTTCGGCGGTCCAGCCGGCGAGCCGATGCGGCTTGTTGCCTTTCCAGTCGGCGCTCTTGTGGTGGTAGTAGGCGCGCAGGAAATTGTGCACGCCCTGTCGGCAATGCATGATCTGGGCATTGGCCGGCCGCGTCGCGTAGTACCACTGGTAATGCTTGCGCGGTCTGGGCAGCGCCGCCAGCGCCTCGTGGATCGTCGGCGTCGCGGGCGGCGCTGGCTCCTTCCCGTCGGTGGCGAACGGCAGGTCGGGCGGTCCGCCAAACGGCGTCATCAGCGCCAGCGAGCGGAACACGTCGGGCCGAACCAGCGCACACCACGCGGCGATCCCGGCGCCGAAATCGTTGCCGACGACGGCGTGGATCGAACGGTGCCCCAACGCCGCGACGAGGCCGAGCGCGTCGCGCACGGCGTTGAGCGTGCGCCACGGCCGCAGATCGGTATCGAAATCGGGGCTCCAGCCGGTTGTGCGGCCATAGCCGCGCTGGTCGGGTGCGACCGCGTGAAACCCGGCCTCGGCCAGCGCCGGCATGACCTTGCGCCAGGAATAGGCGATCTCGGGAAAGCCGTGCAGCAACAGCACCAACGGCCGGCCAGCCGGGGCATAGCCCGCCTCGAGAATATGGATGTCGAGGCCATTGACGCCGCGGACAAAACGGGAGCGGATGCCGGGCGGCAGCGTTGCGGTTTCGAGCGGCGTCGCGAGCATCGGTTCCTCCCGGTATTATCTTAAGAACGCTAAATTTGTGGCGAAACCCCTTTCCTTCTTTGCTTTTCATTTGAGCCGTGAAATCGTGCTTTTCCCCACGCGGTAGCTGTGGGCGAGCTCGGCGAGGGTGGCACCCTCGGCCCGGCGTCGGCGGGCCTCGGCCTGCTGCGCGGCCGTCAATTTCCGGGGACGGCCCATATGCTGGCCGCGCTTCTGCGCCCGGCTGCGGCCCTCGGCGGTGCGGGTGCGGATCAAATCGCGCTCCACGTCCGCGAGACCGCCGAGAACAGCAATCATCAAGCGTCCGGTGCTGGTGTCGGTGTCGGCCCACGGCTCCGCCAAGGATCGAAACTGCGCCTTGGCGTCCACGATCTGCTTGACGATGGCGAACAGATCAAAGGTGCTGCGCGCCAGCCGGTCAATGCGCGTCACTGTCACCACGTCGCCGGTCGCGAGGTGTTTGAGCATGTCGAGAAGCTGGCGCCGGTCGGCTCGTGCGCCGGTCACCTTCTCGCGGTAAATCTTGGTGCATCCGGCGCCGCGAAGCTGCTCGAGCTGGCTGTCCAGGGTCTGCCCCACTGTGCTGATGCGGGCATAGCCGATAAGGCTCACCTATCTACCGAATTGGATCGACCGGCGGCGCCCGGCGCTCGTCGGAGGGAATTCGACGTCAGGCGAGGACTGACCGCGTCCGCGCAGTTCGTTGAACGTAGCCACCGTTCGTCGGCGGCAAGGCAGCCTGGACAGCCAGCGCCAACGCCCGTCGAGGGTCAGGAGATGATGATGCCGGTTAGTCTGCGATCTATAACTCTGGCACTCGTTTGCGGCATTGCCGCGGCCGTCGCTGCGTTCGGCGGAGCGACGAAGGCAGGCGATCCCAATCCGACGCTGCAACGGCCGCAGATCGAAGCGATCATCCATGAATGGCGGCGATGACTATGCCGAGCGCGAGACCGTAGCGCCCCAATTCAATCAGCCCGGCGGCGACACTGAGCCAGCCGCAAAAAGGGGGCCCGCACGCTGTCGTGCGCGCCCCCTATGCGGTCTGCTTACTCCCGACGGTCAGTACGGGATGGGAGCGCCGAGCCCCTCCGGGATCGGATCGTAGAGGTTTTGCAGCGCCGTCGCAGTGTCCGCGCCTGACGCCAGACCAGTGGCGCCGACCGCCAACATGCTTGTGTCGTTCGGATCGCAGGACCAGTTGGCCGCTGAGTAGACGTTGCCCGAGCCCGAATAGCTCGCCGCCTCCGGGAATTTGCAGAGCGGCATTGTCCGGCCGGAGGACGGCGCTGTCGACGTCGCTGCCGTCGCGAGGATACCCTCTGGAGCGACACCTTTTGTCACCCATTTGTCGAGCGCCTGGAGCGTGTCGAAGCTGTTCGGCGAAACCCCGCCGCTGCAATGATCCATCCCCGGCTCTATGAACAGACGCACGTGGTTCTGCGTCTGATCGTAGCTGCCCATCAGCGACGCCAGTTGCTCATAATACCAGTAGGAAATGAAGGGCGAGATCAGCGAGTCACTGCCGCCGTGATACCAGACCACCTTGCCGCCCTTGTTCAAGAATTTCATCAATTGGTAGGGATCATTCGCATCGCCCAAGCCAGCTTGCCGGTACAACAGCGCCACGGTTGCAGGGGATACCGTGTTGCCCATAGCCGACACCGTCTGGGGCCAATTCGGAGTCGCGCCATTAGGGTTGA
>DASXMC010000395.1:0-2008 GCA_036495885.1 Allostellaceae bacterium
CCGCGCAGTGCCATCGAAAAGTTCGCCGCCGTGCAGATGATCGATCTGCACGTCCCGATGACCGACGGCCGCGAACTGCTGCTGACCCGCTACACCGAGCCGGAACCCGAACTCACGCTCCTGCTCCACAAACTCAAATTCGTCCTGCCCGAGCAGCCAAAGCCCAAAATCACCGCCGAGCCCGCCACGCCGCTGTAGTGCCGACCTTTGCCGGTCGGACCACTAAGAAACAAGCACTTAGAACGTCTCGACCCCGCCAATCGGCGAAGTTAGGCTAGTGATGCTGCTGGCTTCACTTGATCAGACGATCGTCTCGACGGCGCTGCCGACGATCGTCGGAGAGTTCGGCGGGTTGGCGCATCTCTCCTGGATCGTCACCGCATATCTGCTCGCGACCACGACCGTCACGCCGCTCTACGGCAAGCTCGGCGATCTGTTCGGGCGCAAGATTGCACTGCAATTGGCGATATTGTTATTCTTGATCGGCTCGGCTCTGTGCGGCCTCAGCCGGTCGATGGGTCAGCTGATAGCGTTCCGCGCTCTGCAAGGTCTCGGTGGCGGCGGCTTGATGGTGACCACGATGGCGACGATCGGCGACATTTTCCCGCCGCGCGCGCGGGGTCGCTACCAGGGGGTCTTTGGCGGGATCTTCGGCCTTTCAACCGTGCTCGGACCGGTGATCGGCGGCTTTTTTGTCGAGCATTTGAGCTGGCGCTGGATCTTCTACATCAACCTGCCGCTCGGTCTCGTCTCGGTGGTGATCATCGGCTTGGCGTTCGCCGCGCCGAAGGCACGGCGGAGGCCGAATATCGATGTCGCGGGTGCGTGCCTTCTGGCGATCACGCTAACCGCGCTGATCCTTCTGACAAGTCTCGGCGGCCACGCCCTGGCCTGGAGCTCGCCGCAGGCCATGGGCCTAATCGCGACAACGGTCGGCGGCCTTGCCGGATTCGTCGCGGCGGAGCGCGGCGCCAGCGAGCCGATCCTGCCGCTGCCGTTATTCAGCAACAGGGTGTTCGTCATCTCGTGTGCCGTCGGCTTTATCGTTGGTCTCGCGCTCTTCGGCTCGGTGACTTACATGCCGATGTATCTCCAGGTGGTAAAGGCGGTGAGCCCGACTATGGCAGGCCTCGCGCTGACACCGATGATGGCGGGCGTGCTGGTCACCTCGATCGTCAGCGGCCGGATTATCAGCAGAATTGGGCGTTATCGGCCGTTTCCGATCATCGGGACGGCCGTGATGACCATCGGCCTTGGGTTGCTCGCCACGCTCGCCACCGGAACCAGCGCGTTGACGGCCGGCGCATACATGCTCGTGCTCGGCCTCGGTCTTGGGATGGTCATGCAGGTGCTCGTGCTGGCGGTGCAGAACGCCGTCGACTATCACGATCTTGGGGTCGCCACGTCGGGCGTGACATTGTTCCGCTCGATCGGCGGCTCGATCGGCGTCTCGCTGTTCGGTGCGATCTTCACCGCGACGCTGACGACCAAACTTGCCCGCCAGCTGCCGGCGGGGACGGCCCTGCCCGCTGCCACGGCACCAGACGCCATCCGGGCACTCCCGGCTGCGGTGAGGATGGTCTATCTGGATGTTTTCACCGCCGCGCTCCACAGGGTTTTTCTCTACGCAGCGGCAGTGGCGGCGCTGGGTTTCGTGCTGACCTGGTTTCTGAGGGAACTGCCGCTGCAGGGCGCGGGCGAGGTGGAAACGCTCGAGCTTCGCGAGGCCGAGGGGCGCGATCTCGCTCGAAAGCGACGTGGCGACTAGCCCGACTTCGCGGATTGGCCCGTGGATGGGGCGATTTTGGGCTGGCTGCGAGCGGGCAAGCAATTGAATTTGCGGGGCTCGTATTGTCGAGTATCGGATAAATCGGCTGTAGTGAAGACCTACCCTATTCTCCGGGTCGAGTTTGTGCGCCAAGATTCGCGCCATCATGTTTCTGCGGCAGACCCGACGGCAGAAGGACGGCAAGACGCACGTCTATTGGAACATCGTCGAGAATCGACG
>DASXMC010000396.1:0-4426 GCA_036495885.1 Allostellaceae bacterium
GGCGATCGGCGCCGCCCTGTCGCTGACGCCTGCCGATCGCTGGCGGCTCTCGCAGCACGCGATGGCACACATCGCCGCACATTTCACGCGCGAGGAGATGTGCGCGAAAACCATCGCGGTTTATGAGGAGCTGCTGTTTCCGAAAATCCTCGAGCTCCCGGCAGAGCCGGTGGCGCTGCGGGCGTAGGGAAAGAAGGGGTCACGGCCAAGAAAGGCGTTTTCGACTACATCGCGGCCGGCGCGGGCTCGACCGGGTGCGAACATCCAGTTGACCGGCCGGTTGGTCAACAACCTGGCATAGCCCAGCGGCACGTGAATCGAGAAATTGCGGTCGTTGTCGCCGGCCTCCAGCAACGGCACGCGATTGCGGTCGCTTTCGCTAGTCCGTGCTGCAAAGACGGCCGCTTATCCGGTCTCGAACAAATGCTGGCCGATGAACTCGTTTTTGGCAATGCCGCGGGGGCAGGCAAAGAGCCCGCCGCCGGTATGAGTCACGAATTGGTTCAACAGGTCGAATTTCGACAAATTCTCGAAGATTTTGATGAACCCGGTGCGCGGATCGCGCTGGTAGCAGACGAAGAACAGGCCGGCGTCATATTCCATGCCCTGACGCCACGGCGGCCAACGTTCGGCGGTGAAATCGACGCCATCATTATAGGAATAGGGCCGACGCAGGATCTGGGCGCCGCCGTTGCTAGCGGCGTTGGCCAACCGAACATGGGCGCTGTCCGGGACAACCGGATTGCCGACTTTGTCGGTGCCGGAGAGGTCGAGCGGATCGAACTCGCCCTTTCCGCCCAGAGGTGCCCCCGAATATTTATGCCTCCCGATCGTCTGCTCCTGAAAAGCCACCGTCATCCGATCCCAACGTTCGAGCGCCATACGGATACGGCGAGCGACGACATAGCTGCCGCCCTTCATCCAATCGGGTCCCTCGTCACCCACCCAGACGAAATTCGCCATTGCCTTGGCGTCGCCGACAGCGAGGTTGCCGGTACTATCCTTGAAGCCCATCAGATTGCGCGGCGTGGCGTCGCCATCGGCCCGGCTCACGTAACCGGGCTGCGCCCAGCGGATTGAAGCCGTACCACAGCCCAAGCGAACCAGCTGACGCGCTGCCTGAAACGCCAGCTGCGGATCATCGGCGCAGGCCTGGATTGACAGATCGCCGCCTGTGCGGGTCTCGATCAGCTGTTCGCCGTTGAAGCGCGGCAGGTCCACCAAGGCCGGCGGGTGCCGCGCCGCCAGCCCATAACGATCCTTTCCGTCTTTGACGAACAGTCCGGGCCCGAACCCGAAGGTCACGGTCAGCCGCGCTGCCGGCAGGCCCAGCGTGTCACCGATATCGGACGCGAGCGCGGTCGGGTCCTTTCCGATCGGGGCTGGACTCCGGCCGGCTGTCATCCGCGCCGCCGCCGCAGTCCAGTTACGCAGCAATTTGACGAGGTCGTCGCGCTTCCCGGTTTGCAGGTCGAGCGCGGCAAAATAGCTGTGAGACTGCACCGGCGTTGCAATCCCGCCCTGATGCTCTCCTCGAAACGGCTCGATCGCGTCCCCGCGAATTGGGCCGCCCGAAATCCCGTCCGTCTTCGCATCCACAGCCTCGGCGACACCGCTCAGGCCAAAGCTGGACCCTGCCGCCGCGAGCCCGCCTGCCGCCCGCACCAGACCACGCCGGGTCAGGCGCGACACGCCACCAGATTTGCTCACGGCGTCGCCTCTAACTACGTGTTCGTGTCGTCTTCTATTCATAAAACCCCGTGCCGTCCGGCGCCAGCCGGGGGCTGAATACACCCTTGCCGCTCGGTGGCTGCGCCTCAATAGCGGAGTTTGTTAACTACACCCACAGCGCCAACATCTTGACGGAGCCCAGCTGGTTCGCGATATTACACCTATGAGCGTAAGCGGCCTGACCATAGCCCCCACGACGACGACCACCACCACCCGCGGTGGGGTGACGGGAGGTCGTGTACGCTGATCCAGCGCCAAGACGCGAACCTGATACACCCCGCCGGACAACGGACGGGGTTTTTTCGCGAGTGTCGCGCCCCGTTCGAGCCCAGCTAATGGGAGCTTAGGGGCGATGAGTGACTCAGCCGACATAATTGCAAGCGCGCCGATCAAATCAGATTGGCCGACAACCGTCGTTGTGACCTTGCCCGACGGTGTGCGGCGCGAATTTCCCGCAGGAGTGACGGGCGCCGAGATCGCTGCCGCGATTGGGCCGGGTTTGGCGAAAGCGGCGATCGCGACGCGGGTCGATGGCCGATCGCGCGATCTGGTAGAACCGATCGACCATGACGCGGCGGTCGCGATCATCACCCGCGAGATGCCCGAGGGGTTGGAAATTCTCCGGCACGACGCCGCCCATGTCATGGCCGAGGCGGTCAAGGAATTGTATCCCGAGACCCAGGTCACCTTTGGTCCCTCGACAGATACCGGATTTTACTACGATTTTGCCCGCGCCGAGCCTTTCACCCCCGAGGATCTGGCAGAGATCGAAGCGCGCATGCGCGAGATTGTCCGCCGCGACGAGAAAATTACCCGCGAGGTCTGGGACCGCGATGCCGCGATCGCGTTTTTTGCTGGCATCGGCGAGCGCTACAAGGCCGAGTACATCGCTGAAATACCGCGGGACGAGGAGATCAGCCTATACCGCCAGGGCAGTTTCGTCGATCTGTGCGTCGGCCCGCACCTGCCTTCAACCGGCTATTTGGGGCAGGCTTTTAAGTTGATGAACGTGGCCGGGGCCTATTGGCGCGGCGACTCTCGAAACACGCAGTTGCAGCGCGTCTACGGCACCGCCTGGTCGAGCCAGAAAGACCTCGACCAATACCTTTACCGGCTGGAAGAAGCCGAGCGCCGCGACCATCGCCGGCTCGGTCGCGAGCTCGACCTGTTCCATTTAGGCGAGGAGGCGGTCGGCAGCGTGTTTTGGCACCCGAAAGGGTGGACCCTCTATCGCACGATCGAAGCCTACATGCGCCGCCGGCTCGACGCTGCCGGCTATCACGAGGTGCGCGGCCCGTTGTTGCTCGACCGCAGCCTTTGGGAAGCCTCCGGGCATTGGGAGAATTTCCGCGAGAACATGTTCATCGCGGAAAGCCGCGACGATCGCGTGCTCGCGGTCAAGCCGATGAACTGTCCGGGCCACGTGTTGATTTTCCGGGACCGTTTGCGCAGCTATCGCGAATTGCCGCTGCGCCTCGCCGAATTCGGCAGCTGCCATCGCAACGAGCCCTCGGGCGCACTGCATGGGCTGATGCGGGTGCGCGGCTTCATCCAGGACGATGCACACATCTTCTGCACCGAAGACCAGGTCACCGCGGAAGCGGTCGCCTGCTGCGAGCTGTTGCTGTCGGTCTATCACGATTTCGGCTTTGACGAGATCGAGATCAAGCTCGCCGGCCGCCCCCCTGTGCGGGTCGGCAGCGACGCGGTCTGGGACCGCGCCGAGGACGATCTGAAGGCGGCAGTCGAGGCGGTCGGCCTCGCCTATACGCTCAATCCCGGCGAGGGTGCGTTTTACGGGCCAAAGCTCGAATTCCACCTGCGCGACGCGCTCGGCCGGCAATGGCAATGCGGCACTGTACAGCTCGATTTCAATATGCCGGGGCGGCTCGGCGCGGTCTATGTCGGCGAGGATGGCGGGCGGCATACGCCGGTTATGCTGCACCGCGCGATCCTCGGTTCAATGGAGCGGTTCATCGCGATCCTGATCGAACATTATGCCGGGCGGTTCCCGCTGTGGCTGGCGCCGGTGCAAATCGCGGTCGCCTCGATCACCTCGGATGCGGCTGAATATGCCGGCGAGGTCATCCGCGCCTGCAACGCCGCGGGGCTGCGCGCAACACTTGATACTGCCAACGACAAGATCGCCTATAAGGTGCGCGAGCACAGCCTGGCCAAGATTCCGGCAATGCTGGTCGTCGGTCGCCGCGAAGCGGCGAATGGCACGGTTGCATTGCGCCGATTGGGCGGCAATGATCAGGAGACCCTTGCGCTTGACGATGCGGTTGCTAGATTGTCGCAGGAGGCAGCGGCGCCGTCGGCAACTTAGCTGACCGAGGAAATCAGGCGACGTTATTCAACCGAAAAGAGGAGAATTTAGATACCAAGACCACCAATGAACCTGACCCCTACCCGAGAGGGGCCCCGGGTCAACGAAGAAATCGGTGTTGGCCGCGTCAGGCTGATCGATGATCGGGGCAATATGGTTGGCGTCGTTACGCGCAACGAAGCGCTTGCCATGGCCGCCGATGCCGGCCTTGATCTGGTCGAAATTGCGCCCAACGCCGACCCGCCGGTCTGCAAAGTCCTCGACTTTGGCAAATACAAATACGAAGAACAGAAGAAAAAGAACGAAGCACGCAAAAAGCAGAAGATCATCGAGGTCAAAGAGATCAAGCTGCGCCCGAGTATCGAC
>DASXMC010000397.1:0-1891 GCA_036495885.1 Allostellaceae bacterium
CCTCGCGCTTGCCGGCATAAGGACCGATCGCGAGCGGTCCGCCGACATGGTTCAACACGATCCTCGCTTGTGGAAACGTGCGGGCGAGGTCGGCGACGTCGTCGAGCTGGGTCTGGAACACCCACGCGTCAAAGCTGAGCCTGAGTTCTGCGAGAGCCGTAACCCCGTCGCGGAAATTCTTGTCGCGGTAGAGCCCCTGCGGCGCGCCCGAGCAGTAGATCTTCAGGCTCGGATCGGCATGCCAGGTCGCACCATTGCGGATGCCCTTGAAGCGCCCGCCCGAGATCTGAACATGCTGCTCGAGCACACCTTTGGCGCGGCTGCCAATCCTCAGATCGACATTGCCGATGATGCCGGCGACGCAGCGCGTGGCGCCGTATTTGCCCGAGGCGCTCATCGCGGCGATGCCGTTGACGAATTCGGTCTCGCCGAGCGACTTCAGCTCCTGCGGGCCGTCGGCGCGGTACATCTCGCGGCATTCCTCAAAACAGGTCGCGGCGATGTTGTGGCCGCTCCTCACATCGGCGAGCAGATCCTCGAACAGATAGCGGTTGCCGGGGCGGTCCCACATGTGATGGTGCGGGTCGACGATCGACAGCTGCGGATCGATCGTCTCCTCCTGCCGCTTGGCGAGCCAGTCGGGGCGAACCGGCGCGTGACGGCCGGGCGGGATCGCGGATTGGGGCATGGCAGTCCTCCCGGAGCTTGCGTTGGCGTCACCAACTCTGCGCTGCCATCGCCCGCAGCGCCACGGTTTTTCTCTACTGCCTATCGGCCAAGCTATTCGCGGCGGTCGATCAGGCAGGCGTCGCCATAAGAGAAAAAGCGGTAGCCGGAGGCAACGGCGCGGGTATAGCCGGCTTTGATGCGGTCGAGACCGGCGAGTGCTGCGACCAGCATCAACAGGGTCGAGCGCGGCAGGTGGAAATTGGTCAACAGCATGTCGATCGCGCGAAAGCGGTAACCGGGCAGAATGAAGAGCTGAGTGTCGCCGGCAAACGGGCGGACCTCGCCGGATTCAGCCGCGGCGGTTTCAAGAAGCCGCAGGCTGGTGGTTCCGAGGGCGACAATACGGCCGCCGGCGCGGCGAACAGAGGCGATGCGGGCCGCGGTCGCGGCCGTCAGCACCCCCCATTCGGCGTGCATGCGGTGCTGGCGCGGGTCGTCGGTCTTGACCGGCAGAAAGGTGCCGGGGCCGACATGCAGGGTCAGGCTCGCAAGCCCGACGCCGCGGCGCGCCAAGGCCGCAACCAGCGCCGGGGTGAAATGCAGGCCAGCGGTCGGGGCGGCGATCGCCCCCTCGGCGCAGGCAAACATCGTCTGGTAATCTGCCCGGTCGCGCGCATCGCCGCCGGCGCTGCGCTTGATGTAAGGCGGCAGCGGCATGATGCCGTGGCGGGCGAGGGTTGTGCGAAACGCCTCGCCTTCGACATCGAAGCGTAAGCTCAGATCACCCTCGGGATATTTAGCCGCAACCGTTGCAACAAGATCGGCGGCGAAATCGATCCGGTCGCCAAGCCGCAGCCGCTTGGCACCCTTGGCAAAGGCGCGCCAGACCCCACCGCCCTCGTCCCGGTGCAACGTAACCTCGACCCTCGCCACACCGCGTTTGCCGACAAGCCGTGCGGGGATCACCTTGGTGTCGTTACACACTATAAGGTCGCCCGCGCGCAGCAACGCCGGCAAATCGGCGATATGCCGGTCGGCGAAAGCGCCCGAAGCAGGGATGTGCAACAGCCGTGCGGCCTCGCGCGGCTCGCACGGATGATCGGCGATCAGCTCGCGCGGCAGCGGGAAATCGAAATCGTCGAGACGCCACGAACCCATCGCCCGAGATAAAACTGGTCCGCGCTGATGGTCAATCCGCCAGCACCGGGACCACCCGATCAGC
>DASXMC010000398.1:0-2525 GCA_036495885.1 Allostellaceae bacterium
ATCCAACCGGCGGCCCAGGAGCCGGCGGCCGAGCCGATGCCGGTGCCGATCGTGATGACCCCCAGGATCGTACCGAGCTGACGACCGGGGAAGAGATCGGCGGTTTTCGCAGTGAGAGCCGGCCCCCGCGCGCCCCAGGTCAATCCAAAACAACAGGCGAACACCCACAACAGCCAGCCCTGATGTGCGTTCGTGATGAACAAGGCACAAATCACCCCGAATATCGAAACGCCATAGGCGAGGATCCCCGCCCATTCCCGGCCGATATAATCGGACAACGAGCCGGTCAGGATCGTCCCGATAATGGCGAGGAAACTCCCCATCCCCAGCACCTCGGCGGCATAGAGCTTGTCAAAGCCGCGATCGACGGCAAAGGCGAGCTGGTGCAGCGACACCAGAAAGCTGCCGAGCCCAGTGAACAGGTAAACCGCGAACAGAAGCCAGAAATGCGGCGTCCGGGCAGCCTCGGCCAGGGTCCAGCCAGGTGCCAGCGCTGTAGTGGGCGCCGTGCTCGCCGGCACAGCACCTGATGATTCCGTGCTTGCCGGCGATGGAGGCTCGCCGCGGCGAAGCATCGCCGCCAATGGCACCACCATCACCGCCATGAATCCGGCCTGGATCAGATAGGTCTCGCGCCATCCCCAGGACGAGATCAGGAATTGCACGAGCGGTGCCGAAACCGCGCGGGCAAAGCCATTGGCGGATTGCACGACCGAGATCGCCATGCCGCGCCGCCTGACAAAGCGGCGCGACAAGATCGGCACAAACACGACGAGGCCCAGGCAGTTGGCCCCAAACGTCATCACGACGCCGTAAAGGACGATGATCTGCCACAGTGCCGAGATATGGGCGGAAGCGATCAGCCCGAGGATCAACAAAAAGCTGCCGAGCAGCAGGAGGCGCTGCGGCCCCAGCCGATCAACCATGGCGCCGACCAGCGGCGAACTCGCGCCGGCGACGAACTGCGACACCGAGTAGGGAATCGACGTCTCGGCGCGGCTCCAGGCGAAAGCCTGGATAAAGGCGACCAGAAAGACGGTGTAGGAGTGCATCAGCCCGGCGCCGACGGTGAAGGCGGCAAAGGAGCCCGCCAGCAACATCCACGCCGAACGCCCCGGCCGCGCGGCGGCCGATGATCGTGCTGCTCGCTGCGGGTCGTCGATCGGGGCGACGGGCTGCCTCGTCCTCATCGTCAGTGTCTCATGCTCGCGGCGATGCGGGCTCTTGAGCGAATTGGCGGCATGACACAGTCATCGTAGCGCGCTCCGGCAAAATCAAGGAGAGCCGGCAGAGGCGGAGTTCGGAGCGGCTTTTGACCTGTCCTCACCCGGCTGCTGGAGCATGGGAACGGAATCATTCGCTGGTTTTCGAGAGGGATCGCCGGCTAGGCTGGGCTACCGTTGATGTATGGCTTCAGAGCTGCGTAAATGAATGCGTTCGCTGGGGTTGGAATGCTGTGGCGGCGACCGAGTTCGATTACCTTGCCGCCGAGCCACGGCAGCTCAAGACGATTGCCGCGGATCAAATCGTGCCCCATCGACGCCATCATGTGCGGCGGCGACGAGCGCAGCTGTGCGAGTGTGTCGCCGATGATTGGCGACGGCAGGTCGACGCCCTCCGCGAGTCCGACGGCAACGGTCTCGCGCAACGCCGCGTCGCAGAGCGCAAAGACGTCGGAATCCTCGCGCCACTTCCCTGCAGGCAGCCGGGTCAGGGCGCAGAGTCCGCTGAATGGCACGAGGCGAACGAATTTCTCCCATACTGGAACCATGATATTCGGGCTCAAAACCCCTTCGAACCCGGCAGACTCGCACAGATCGTGAAGCTGCTGGCCACGCTCGCTGATCCGGCCGTCTAGCTCGCCGAAGGTTATCCGCTGATGCGTGCCGGTTTGCTGGATCACGCCCGGTGCGATGATCGTACCGGTGACGAATGCGACCCCGCCCATGACCGGCTCGTGCCCCAAAATGGGAATCAATCTCTGGGCGGAATCTACGCCGTTCTGCAGCGGGATGACGGCGGTTTGCGGTCCAACAATTGCGCGAATCCGCTCGCCAACCGGTTCGACATCCCACGACTTGACGCAAACGAGGGCAAAATCCACGGTGCCGATGTCGCCGAAATTGTCTGTGACCTGGATCGGCCGAACAAAGTTTTCTCCGCGATCTCCTTTAACCCGCAACCCGTTCTCGCGCATGGCCGCGAGGTGGGCACCGCGCGCAACCAAAGTGACATCGATCCCGGCTTTCAGGAGCGATGCTCCCAAGGGACCGCCAATTCCGCCCGTCCCGATGATTGCGATATGCATCTGATGTCCCCCTATTCAGTTTGAGCGAGGGATCGCCAGCCCATTTACTCCGATCGAGATGCACAGGTCGACCACGCAGATGGCCGAGGTCGCGGTGCCGCGACAGATGTTCCAAGAAATCCTCACACTGATCGCCCGCCTGCGGGCGCCACCCGCGCCAGCGTGACGGGCGGAAAGCGGATACGACGGGCAAACGACGGAAGAGGTGCGCCTCGAT
>DASXMC010000399.1:0-8632 GCA_036495885.1 Allostellaceae bacterium
GATTTCGGCCGCCTCGCCGAGGAGGTGCGCGCGGCCGATCGTGCCGGTGCGGATTGGATCCATGTCGATGTCATGGATGGCCGCTTTGTGCCGAACATCACGATCGGGCCGGTTGTCGTCGAGGCGGTGCGGCGGGCGACCGATAAGCCGGTCGATGTCCATCTGATGATCGTCGAGCCCGAGCATTACCTTGAAGACTTTGCCGCGGCCGGCGCCGATCACATCCTCGTTCATTGCGAGCCCACCGCCACCATTCATCTGCACCGCACGTTGTCGCAAATCCGCGACCTCTGCAAAGTCGCGGGTGTCGTGTTGAACCCGGCGACATCGTTGTCGCAGATCGAATATGTCCTGCATCTGTGCGGAATCGTCTTGATCATGAGCGTCAATCCGGGCTTTGGCGGCCAAAAGTTCATCCCCGAGATGGTGCCCAAGGTGGCGGCGCTGCGCCGCTTGTGCGACGAACGTGGATTGGATCCGGTCATCGAAGTCGATGGCGGGCTCTCCGGCGACAACGCCTGGCGGGTGATCGAAGCCGGCGCCAATTCGATCGTCGCCGGCTCGGCGGTGTTTCACGCTGCCAATTACGCCGAGGCGATTGCGGCGATCCGCAATTCGACGCCAAACCGGTCCTGAACCGCGATCCTGAACCACGATCCTGAAGAGGTGCCGATGCCGACCCAAACCCGCATCGACGTCGCGCGAGATCTGGAGGATATGGCCCATCGGGCGGCGCGCTGGTTGACAGACATCGCCGCCGCCAGCCGCGGTCATTTTGCGATCTCGCTCTCCGGCGGCTCGACTCCGCGCCGGCTTTATCAGCTGCTCGCCGAACCGCCGTTTCGTGACGCAATGCCGTGGGATCGGATCCACTGGTTCTGGGGCGACGAGCGCTTTGTCCCGCCCGATCATCCCGACAGCAATTTTCGCATGGTTCGCGAGGCGCTGCTGTCGCGGGCGCCGGTGCCGGAGGCAAACATCCACCCGATGCCGACCGGCGGCACTCCCGCCGCTTCCGCCCGCGATTATGAAGCGACCCTCCAATCCTTTTACGGTGCCGAGACCCTCGATGCTGCGAGCCCGCTGTTCGACATCGAATTGCTCGGTCTCGGTCCCGATGGCCATACCGCATCGCTGTTCCCCGGGACAAAAGTTCTCGACGAGCGGCAGCGCTGGGTCGCCGAAGTCATCGGCGCCAAAGCCGAAGACCGTATCACCTTGACTTATCCGGTGCTCGAAAGCAGCCGATACACCGCGTTCTTGGTTTCCGGGGCCGACAAGCGCGATGCTCTGAGGCGGGTTTTGGCCGGAGATCGGGGGTTGCCGGCGGCACGGCTTGCTCCGGTCGGCGAACTTGTCTGGTTTGTCGACGAACAAGCCCACCCGGCGTGATGACAACCGACCGCGACGAACTGAAGCGCGCGGCCGCGTTGCGCGCGATCGAAGAGGTCGAGGACGGCATGGTGCTGGGTCTCGGCACCGGATCCACGGCTGCTTTTGTCGTCGAAGGTCTGGCGGCGCGGGTCAAGGCCGGTCTCCACATCGTCGGTATTCCGAGCTCCGAGCGCACCGCAGCACAGGCGCGCCGGCTTGGCATTCAGATCGCGACCTTCGCCGAATACCAGAAGTTGGATATGACCATCGACGGCGCCGACGAAGTCGAGCTCGGCCCATTGCATTTGATAAAGGGCCTGGGCGGAGCGCTGCTGCGTGAAAAGATCGTCGCCGCGGCGAGCCGGCGGCTGGTGATCGTCGTCGATCAGGAAAAGCTAGTGGAGCGCTTGGGCGAACACACGCCGGTGCCGGTCGAGGTGACGCCGTTCGGCTGGCAGGCGACCGCCGCTGCACTGGCGGCGTTGGGCTGCGTCCCTGAGCGGCGCTACATCGCCGAGCAGCCGTTTGTGACCGATGAGGGTCATTTTATTCTCGATTGCCGGTTCGGACCGATCGCGGACCCAGCGGCACTGGAGATGCGGCTGGCAATGACCGTTGGTGCTGTCGAAACCGGGCTCTTTGTCGGGCGCAGTTCGATGGTTGTCGTCGCCTCGGCTTCGGGGGTCGAGGTGCTGGCCGCACCCGGCAGCCCGGCCAGGAACCGGGCATGAAGATTTCGCTCGTCGTCAGCGATGTCGACGGGACCCTGGTGACGACCGACAAAAAGCTGACGCCCGCGGCAATCGCCGCCGTCGGCCGCCTGCATGACGCCGGGATCGCCTTTTCGATCTGCAGCAGCCGGCCGCCCTTCGGTCAGCGCATGCTCGTCGGCCCGTTGCGGCTGGCACTGCCGTTCGGCGGCTACAATGGCGGCTCGATCGTCAATCCCGATCTATCGCCGGTCGAACAGAGATTGCTGTCGCCCAATGCCGCGGCCGACGCAATCGCATTGCTCGGAGAGCACGGCATCACCAGCATCTGGGTTTTTACCGGCGGTGAGTGGCTGATCCGCGACCGCGCCGGCGATTGCGTCGATCTCGAAATTCACACGATCGACACCTTACCGACGCTCGTGGGATCATTCGAGGAGCGCCTCGGCGCGGTCTCCAAGATCGTCGGCGCCAGCAAAGACTACGACCGCGTCGCGACCGCGGTTTCGACTGGCCAGATCGCCTTGCGCGACCGCGCCACGGTGCTGCGCTCGCAGCCCTATTATTGCGACGTGACCCCGCCCGGCGTCGACAAGGGCCGGCTGGTCGATTTCTTGGCCGAACGTTTAGGCGTGCCGCGCGAGGAGATCGCCGTTCTCGGCGATATGGGCAACGACGCCCAGATGTTCAGCCGCGCCGGGTTTGCCATCGCCATGGGCAACGCCACGCCCGAGATCAAGGCGCTGGCGCAGGCGGTGACGTTGCCCAACGACGAGGATGGTTTTGCCGCGGCAATCGATCGGTACATTCTCGGCGGCTGACGGAGGCGTCCATCCGAGACGCCTCCGTCAAGGTCGCTACCCTAAAAGCGGGCTTTCGTGCGACTACCGGGCCGTTATTGCCCGGCGCCCGATACGTAGGGTTGCGGCGGTGTCGAGGAGCCGGTAGCCTCGCCGCTCAACGCATCGCGGTAATAGGCCTGGGCCTTGCCGTCGCGCCACGCTTGGACATTTTGATCGAAGGTCTGAATGCAGTTCTGATGGAGCACCGGATCCGTTATCGGTCCGCACTCGCGCTGCATACGCGCACTCCGGAACCTCGGACTATTCGCGACCAGGCGGCTGTAGTGCTCGCTCTTGACAATATTCAGCCGCGGCGACCAGACCCACTCACCGTTTTGACGCACCCAGGCGTTTCCGTTGCCCGGGCCTGGTTGCGCCTGAGCCGCCGGCACGACCGCTGTCACCGCCAGCAAGCCCGCCGCCGCAGCCATTGTCGCCAAAGTTTTGAGCTTCATGAAACTTGCCTCCTTCAACCTGTGACACGCTAAAAACAAACGGGAGCGGTCATTGTTCCGCTGCCACGCTATTGCCACGGTTCAGGTTCGCCCCCCGGTCGAACGTTGCTAACGCGCCGGAGGCTTGCCTTCCACATAGCTTTTCAGGCGTTGCAGCTGTTCATCGAGCACCCGATCGACTCGGGGCGCCCATTGCTGCATCCCGCTGCGGATATAGCCGCCGACAACATAACTTTGGGTAAATGCGGTTCCGCCGGCAGCTGGTTTGAGCGCCCAGCTCAGGGCGCCGTCGACCCCCTCGACCTGCAGCGGGCCGAGCGCTCCGCGGAGCCGCAATCCAACTCCCGGCGCGGCATAGACGACGGTCATGTGTTGCACCGAACCGCCATCCTTCAGCCGCTCGCAAAAACAGCCGCCGGCCTTGAGTTCGATGCTGAGGTTCGAGGCATCGCGCGAGAAGGTATGAGACGGGCTCCACCATCGTCCGATGTCTCCTAACGCGGCATAAACCCGCTCGGGGGGTGCCGCGATCGTGGCCGCGCTCGCGACCTCGAACCCGTTGGCTGCGACGGATTTGACCTCCGCCGCGGCCGGAGCGGCCAAGACCGCGGCAAAGGCGAGCGCCGCCGCCCCCCTGATCATCATGACCCCGCCCTCCACTCTCAGGCGGCGGTAGCCACGCGCTCGAGCAGCCGGTCCCAGGTGGTCGCCCTCATGCTCGGCCGCGCCTCGATGCGCGCGAGCCAGCCTCTCAGATTATCGTGGTCTTGCAACATCTGCGCGCCTTCCGGCGCCTGCGCGAACATCGACAGATGCGCCGCGAGCAGCAGATCGGCGAGGCTGATCGCGTCCCCCACCATCCATGGATGGCCATCCAGAAGCCGCGCAATCTCGGCTACGCAAATCCGGGCATTGGGGATCGCCTTGGCAATGGCATCTTCGTTGACCGGCCGATTGACGCGCGGCGCGACGACGCGATTGAACGTGATCGTCGCCGAGACCTGCGGCATCAGATACCAATCGGTGATGTTCATCAGCTGGTCCATCCGCGCCGCCGCGCGCGGCTCTTCCGGCTGCAGCCGCGGGCCGGGGCAGACCGCATCGACATAGCGCATGATCGCCCGCGTCTCGTACAGCATCCAGCCGTCGTGCTCGAAGGCCGGAATGCGACCGAACGGGTGGCGCGACAGATGCGGCTGCTGTTTCGTCGTGCCGAACGCCATCGTAGCCAATTCATAGGCCGCGCCCTTCTCCTCCAGCGGCAGAAGTGCCGCGCGCACATAAGGACTTCCAGGAATGCCGTAAACGATCATGCCCGACGTCATTTTTGCCTCCTCGCTTCAGATTGCGGGCCGTTGGCATATTCGACGAAATGGCGCTCGAACACGGTGGCCCACCCGCGGTCATAGCGCTGCCGCAGGCTCGCCGCGGCTTCGCCGAGTTTCTCCCAGCCGGAATGCGTCAGTTCGACCCGGGTACCGGGCCCCTCGGGCGTGAAGCGGATCTCGACCAATTGCTCCTGCCCGGCCGAGAGTTCGACGATCCACGAAAAGGCCAGGCGATGTGGCGGCTCGTAGGCCAAAACCGTGCCCCACGGTGTTTCGCGCCCATCGGCTGCGCGTTCGAACACCCGTCCGCCGACGCGCGGCTCGATTGCGCAATCCACCGGATCAGGCCCGGTATGGGTCCGTGACAGCGGCCACCAGCGTCCGATATCCTCGGCGAACAAGGCAAAGGCCCGCGCCGGCGGGCAGCGGACTGTTACCGATTTGACGACCGGCGGGACCGGAAAGGTAGCGATCGTCATTGCTCGCCCTCGGCGTCGAATGCTGCGGCCACCCCGCCGAGCGCCTCCTGCCACATCGCTTCGATCGCCTCGCGCAGTTCGCCGAGGGCTTGCGGGTTTGCCGCATAAAGCCGCCTTGTGCCCTGGCGCCGCTCGGTGATGAGCCCGGCGTCCTTGAGCACCTTCAGATGCTGTGAGACGGCGGGACGGCTGACCGGCAGGCCTTTGGCAATCGCCGCCACCGGTCGAGGGGCGGCGAGGATGCGCTCGAAAACCAGACGCCGGGTCGGATCGGAAAGCGCGGCCAGGGCTAGTTCGTAAGGCATCGCTTACGTTAGCGTAGACTTACGCGATCTGTCAAGGCTCGGTTTGCCGGCCCCGATCTCGCGATTTATGCGGCGGCAGAGGACAGCTGCATCGTGACGTTCGGGGTGGCAAAGCGGATCTCGGCGGCGGCAAAGGCCTCGATCAGCCGGCGCAGCGCCAAACGCTGCAGGTAAGTCGGGCGATTCGGCATCGCGGTGAATTTGCAGCGCACGACCATTTGCGACTGCAACACGTCGACAACGCCCTGCATTTTCAATGGCTGGATGAAATCACCGCCGATCTCGGGATCGTCGAGCAGTTCCTGGCCGACCCGCTTGACGGTGCGGCGCACGGCTTCGATGTCCACCGGCGGTTCGAGGTGTAGATTGAATTTGACCACCGACCAGTCGCGGCTGAAATTGGTCACCGCCTGAACCTGACCAAACGGGATCGTATGGATTTGGCCGTTCTGGTGGCGCAGCCGCACCGAACGTAACGACATCCCTTCGACGGTGCCGCGCAACCGCCCGGCATCGATATACTCGCCGACCCGGAACGCGTCCTCCATCAGGAAGAAGATCCCCGAGATCACGTCCCGTACCAGGGTTTGCGCGCCAAACCCGACGGCAATGCCGACGACCCCGAGCCCCGCCAGCAACGGTCCGACATTGAGCCCGAGTGTCGACAGTGCCGCGATGATCGCGACAACGGCAAGGCCGATCATGACGACATTGCGGATCAGCGGCAGCAAGGTGGCGGCCCGCGTGATCGAGCCCGATACGGCTTCGTCTTCCTCTCCCGGCCCCCGCGCTTGCGGCATTCTTTCGTCGATCACCGCGCTCAACGCCGTCCATAAGATCCAGGCGCCGACGATTGTCGCCGCGGCTTCGAATGCCGGGCGTAGAAACATCCGCTCAAAGCTTCCCGGCGCCGGGTCGACGAGGTCGAGCCCCCAGGTCTGGGCAAGCCAAGCCGCCCCGACGATCCACAAAAAGGCGTCGAACAATCGCAGCCATGCCGGGCGGAACCGTACCTGATGGGGTGCCGGACCAAGCTCGGGGCCAGCGCCGTCATAGTGGCGACGGATTAGCTTCTGAGCCGCCTGCCAGATGATGGCGAGGACCACGATAATACCCTGAGTCGCCGCAGATGCGGCCGTGACCCAAGCGCCCTTGCCCAGCGCGAATTCGATCGTCGCGGCTACAAAAACCGCGACCGCCAGTCCGATGAACAGCCAATGCCAATGGAATGCTAGAAACCGTCGGAACGGCGTGCACTCGACGCCGGTAGCGGCGCGGATCGCGCGAGCGACCGAATGCCGGATGGCCCAATACATCGCCACTTTGTATGCGGTGATCGGCAAGGCAAAGGCAAAGGCCGCGCCGAACACCACTTCGTGTCCAAAGCCGAGCCGTTCGACAAGCCAGATCGCAAACACGATTGCCGGACTGAGTGCCAAATACACCGCGACCCAGCGCGACGAGAGGGCAGCGTCGGCGTCGTCCATAGCAAGTAGTCGAAGGTCCGGCCGATAGGGCGACACCACGACCGCGAGCGCGATTATCAACAACCGCCATTTCAGCACCGCCCAGACCAGATGATCGGCGATCTGTTCGAGAAGCAGCGCGCCCGCCGAAGCAAAATACAGCGCCATCCAGTAGGCGACGCCAAAGACAGCGAGGCTGGCGACGGCGATCAGAAGCTTGATGCCGGCGGCCCGCAATCGCGGGGTCAGCCCCGGCTCCACGACCGGCCGCCGACGGCGGTCGAAGGTCCGACGCGAAAATTGTCCGATCAGCGGCGGCGCCGCCAAACCGGCAAACGCAATTACCCAAAATCGGATCGCGGTGTGGCGCGGGACCCCCTCGGCTGCCGCGAGGTCGGTCCAGCGCTGCGGCGCGTCTGCCAGAAACGGCAGTGAGCGCAGCGCTTCTGCGGTGCCTTTCCAAACATTTGCCGCCAGGCCGGCGGTCGGCGTCGTTGACGCCGCTAGCGGCGGGTCGGCGGCTTGCGTCGGCGGCGACCGCGCTCCCTTGGCGGCCAGATCGGCAAGCAGAGCTCGGACCGCATCGGGCGACATCGACGCCGGCAGCTGCAAGACGATCGCGGCACCCTTTGGCTCGTCAGCCAATCCGGGCGAGGCAACGCACAGTAACGTCAGGACCAGCGCCACCACCGGCTTCAGCGCGCAATTCGTGAAACGCATCGATCGACGTCCCGCCCGAAGGTGCCGCGACAACCAAATCCCTGCGTCCCTCGCCAAAACTGGCGGCAGGGAACCACAGACCGGTGCCGCTGATGATATCGTGCCGCCGAAGCGAGGCCAAACCCGGTCAAAGGCCCGGTTCGCGGACCACGCCCGAGCGGCTCCTTTGCCAATCTCCCGCCGCGTTCGGGTCGGGTTCGAGCGCCGCAAGACTGTCGTCATTCCCCGCGCAAGCGTTCGCTAAGCAATGAGTCGAAAAGAGACTGTCTTTCCGGGACGGCCCACCGGGCCGGGCCCGGAACCCCATGAACACGCGCTCTCTCAGCATGTTCGTAGCCCGTGTTCATCGGTTCCCGGGCTCGCGGGCGGTGCCCGCGCCCCGGAATGACCCGTGTTGTTGAATTCCTGACTGCTGCTCAAGCAGGAATCCAGGACAGGTGACGTGCGGTTGTCCCTGGACCCCCGCTTCCCCGACGGGCCAAGCCCGTCGGCTGAAGGCGCACGGGGTGACAAGCGGGAACGATGGGAACGATCTGTCCGGTTCAGCCACCGGGCCTTAGAGCTCGGGCGGATCGGCGAGCCCGCGGCGACGGCAGGCGGCAATCAGCGTATTGCGCAACAAGCATGCGATCGTCATCGGCCCCACCCCGCCCGGCACCGGGGTGATGGCACCCGCAATTTGGCGGGCGGCGGTGAAATCGACATCGCCGACGATCCGGTTGCGGCCGTCGGATCCCGGTACGGCGTTGATCCCGGTATCGATTATGACGGCTCCGGGTTTGATCCACTCGGCGCCGACCAACCCGGCACTACCGATCGCGGCGATAAGAATGTCGGCCCGCCGGGCAATCGTCGCAGCATCGCGGGTTTTCGAATGCACCGTCGTGACCGTGCAGTCGGCGGCGAGCAGCAACGCCGCCATCGGCTTGCCGACGATATTCGAGCGGCCGAGC
>DASXMC010000400.1:0-3100 GCA_036495885.1 Allostellaceae bacterium
TGAAATTCAACCGCCCTAGCCGATTGCGCATATCCGGCGGCCGCGCAATGGTGTTCGGCTGGGGGCCTAAAACCGGCGCCGGACGGGTTCCTGGCGGTCTGCCCGCTCGCGCCGTGCCCGCCGGGCAGCGGCAATGCCGACAATTTGTGCGCGGTTGCGCAATCCTTGACGAGCCTTTAAATACCACGGCACCTGCGCGGCGGGGCGTGGCTCAGCCTGGTAGAGCGCCTGCTTTGGGAGCAGGATGTCGGAGGTTCGAATCCTCTCGCCCCGACCAACGCGGTCGTATTCGCGGGTCCCGATCAGAGGGTGGAGTTTGAGGATTGGCAATGGCGCAGGCGCGGATCTATCGCCCGGCAAAAACGGCGATGCAATCGGGGCGCCGGCAAACCCGCAAATGGGTGCTCGAATACGAGCCGGCGACACCCCGCTCGTACGACCCACTGATGGGCTGGACAACCGCCGACGACACCCTGAACGAGGTGCACCTGCTGTTCGATACGCTCGACGAAGCAAAGGCCTTTGCTCAGCGGCAAGGCTTGAGCTACACGGTCATCCAGCCGCAATCGGTCAGCGAGAAACCAAAGAGCTACGCCGACAATTTTCGCTATGATCGGGTGCCCGACTGATCGCCCGTCGCGCCGACCCGGCCCCGTAGCTCAGTTGGATAGAGCACTCGCCTTCTAAGCGAGTGGTCGCAGGTTCGAGTCCTGCCGGGGTCGCCAGAATATCTCAATGATCTCAATAGGTTGAGAGTTCAGCGTCGTCGGAAAGGCGGCACCGAAAGTTATCCGAAAAACCGGTACACCACGTGAATATGCTCAAAACGCGGCGCGCTGCCGATAATCGCCTCCGCGCCCATGTCTTATCGCGCCCATGTCTTATAACGACAACACGATCGTTCGACGCAGTGGCAAGGGCCGGCGAATTTCCCTGCCGTCGCGAGGGAGCATCGCCCCTCGACGTAGGAGACCAAAATGAAAAATTTTGCTAAAAGAGGTAACTTCTTGTAAGTATTTTGGGAAGAATAGTTACTACTCATGTGCTGTTGCACAAGAAAATGGGATCCCGTATTTCGGTCAACGGGTAACGCTTGATTATGGAGCGGAGTACGATGCGTAATAATGTTCTTAGTTTGGTCGCCGCAGCGGCGCTGTTAGCTTCCGTCGGCTCAGCGAATGCTAAAGATCCCCTAAAACTGACGGACGTTCAACTCGACGAGATCGTCGCGGGTGATACACAGACTTCTGCGAACGTGGCGGCAAAAGTGTTGACTGCAACAGAGAATGTAAACGTGGCTGCAGACGGATTGGCCAAGGCAGCGCTCAATTATGTCGTAGCACTCAACACGGCAGCATCCGTCATTACCAACGCGGCTCTCTCCTCGTCTCCAGTCACGAGCAACGCGGCTCTCTCGTCTCCAATCACGCCCTAACCTATCGGCGGGCGAGACGGGGGGAAAGGCCAGGATGAGGCGGCCGGTGCCGCGATTGCCGAGTATCGGCGGCTAAACCCATATGCAACCGGCGACATCCCGTTGACCCTCACCAGCGTCGAGTAGGACCCCCGCCCTCGACGTTTGGTGTCGCTGGCGTAAAGAGATCATCGAGGATCGCCTCGACGTTAATTCGATTCGGCGTGCTCATCCTGTCCTCCTACTCGTCACAATTAGTTAACACCCACATGGGGGTTCATGCACATTGAACTATCTGACGAAGAAACGGCCGCTCTGATCGCGCTTTTGGTGACTTCCCCTTATTTGTTTCCTGAATCTGGCCTTCTGGTTCGCGGCTCATGCGGTATTATGTAGCAACGCCGACATCGCTAGCGCAGACGGGGACCGGGATCGATCCCGAGATAGACGCGACCGCCGATCGGATACCATTCGGGTGCCAGCGTGACCGTCTGGCCGACGGTGTGCAGGTCGCGCCAGCATTCGGCGAGGCGGCTCTCGCGCTTGAACGACGTGCTGCCGCCCGCTCTATACATCAAATCCATTGCCTCGCGCGCATTGTCGGCGGAGTAAACCGCGGCCAAGCGGCAGCGGGCGCGCTGCTCGAGGGTAGTCTCATTGCCGGCAGCGACCGTGTTCCACAGCTCGGTGATCATGGCACTGCGGTAGACCCGCCCGGCATTGAGGATCGCATCGGCCCGCCCCACCGCGTCCTGCACCTGAGTGTTCTCGCACAACAGCGCACCGGTCCGGCCGCGCGGCGTCTTGCCGCCGGCGAGCTCGATCAGCGCGTCGATGCCGGCACGCGCGATGCCGGTAATGACGGCGCTGTGGTGCGGCCCGACCCAGCACTGGACCGGCAAGGCGTAGGTCACTCCCGGCCATCGCGACCATTGATTCTCAAGCGGAATGCCGACTTGCGGCATCGTCCGTCGCTCCGGCAGGAACACGTTCTCGACGGTCCAGTCGAAGCTGCCGGTGCCCCGCAGACCGGCCACGTCCCAGCTCCCCGGTACGATCTCCACTTCCGAGCGCGCAAACACGCCGCGCCAGTAGAGCGAGCCGCCGTTCGGGTGCCGGCGGGGCTGGCTGTCATCGCCGAGCACCTGGAAGCTCCCCAGCATCCAGCTCGCCTCCTGGCAGCCGCTGCCGAATTGCCACCTGCCGCTGACCCGGTAGCCGCCCGCGACCGGCACGGCCTGCCCGCCGCCCGGCACCGCAGTGCCGGCGATGATCGTGTCAGCGCGCTTGGCGTAGATCTCGTGCACCCCTTCGTCCGGCAAGCCGAGCGTCACGAGCTGCCCGACGCCGCCGTTACCGAGGTTCCAGCCGACCGAGCCCACGCCCTCGGCCAGCAGCTCGACAACGCGCAGATAGGTCAGCGGATCGACCTCCAATCCCCCCAGCGCGCGCGGGATCACCATCTTGTAGAACCCGGCTTCGCGCAGTTGCTCGACCAGTGCGGGCGGCATGCGCTGCTCGCGCTCAATCTCGTCATGATAGCGCCGGAGCACCGGCTGGAGTGCGGCAGCAGCCTGCACGAGCGGCTGGGCGTCGATATCTGCCGGCAGGCGCGCGGCCTCGGTCGTCATGTCCATTGCGTCCCTCTCAGATCCGCGTGTGGTCCGCAGCGCGGTGCTGCACAGC
>DASXMC010000401.1:0-3213 GCA_036495885.1 Allostellaceae bacterium
AGCAATGTGCGCGACATCCTTGCATCGGTCGATCGCCCCGACGCGCCCGATCTCGTCGTTATCGATTCGATCCAGACGATGTATCTCGACAGCCTGGACAGCGCGCCCGGGACGGTCAGCCAGGTGCGCGGTGCCGCGCAGGAGTTGATCCGGCTCGCAAAGCGGCGCGGGTTCGTCATTATCCTGGTCGGTCACGTCACCAAGGAGGGCGTGATCGCAGGACCCCGCGTGCTCGAGCATATGGTCGATACCGTGCTCTATTTCGAAGGTGAGCGCGGCCACCGGTTTCGCATCTTGCGAGCAGTTAAAAACCGGTTCGGCCCGACCGATGAGATCGGCGTCTTCGAGATGAGCGATGGTGGATTGGTCGAGGTGCCGAACCCCTCGGCGCTGTTCCTCGGCGGCCGCCAAGGCGTGGCCGGCGCCGATAGCGGGGACGACGAGGAGTTCGCAGACGCGCTCCCGGCAAGCGGCTCTGCCGTGTTCGCCAGTATCGAGGGCACGCGGCCGGTGTTGGTCGAAGTGCAGGCGCTGGTGGCGCCTGCGATCCTCGGCACCCCCCGGCGCGCAGTAGTCGGCTGGGACGGAACGCGGCTCGCCATGATCACCGCAGTGCTCGACGCGCGTTGCGGGCTGTCGCTGACAGCGAACGACATCTATTTGAACATCGCCGGCGGTTTGCGGATTGCCGAGCCGGCGGCCGATCTTGCGGTCGCCGCCGCCTTGCTTTCGGCGCTGCGCGAGATCCCGGTTCCGGCTGAGACGGTTGTGTTTGGTGAAATTGCGTTGTCGGGCGAGATCCGCCCAGTCGGACACAGCGAAGCGCGTCTCAAAGAAGCCGCAAAGCTCGGCTTTTCCGAAGCCTGGATGGCCGGGCGCGGCGCCCAGAAGCGCCGGGAGCAGAGCCCGGCGCTGACGATTGTCGGCATGAGCCACTTGAGCGATCTCGTCGCCCGCTTGTCACCAAAACCGGCGGTAAGGCGCCGCGAGCCAGTCGAGGCGATGCCATGAATTTCGTCGATCTTGCTGTGCTGATTGTGATCGCACTGTCGGCTGTTTTTGCCTTTGCCCGCGGGTTTGTGCGCGAGGCAATGTCTGTCGTCGCCTGGGTCGGCGCCGCGCTGATTACCCTTTACGGCTTCGACTGGGCCCACGGCCTGACTGCCCGGTTTGTCGCGACACCGCTGCTCGCCGAACTGATCGCCGGCGCCGGGCTATTCCTGGTTTCGCTGATCGTGCTGACGATGCTGACGAGCTAT
The DNA here is from genome assembly GCA_036495885.1 of Allostellaceae bacterium. Classification (GTDB taxonomy): domain Bacteria; phylum Pseudomonadota; class Alphaproteobacteria; order ATCC43930; family CGMCC-115725; genus AP-15. The sequence goes on from DASXMC010000401.1 coordinate 1,260, forward strand.
GCCGCCGGTTTTATGCAATGGAGCGCCTTGACGCCGATCGACCGGACCTTGGGCCTTGCTTTTGGGGTTGTCCGTGGCGTGGTGCTCGTTTCAATCGCCTATTTTCTGATGGACATGGTCCTGCCGCAGAATGAGCGGCCGACTCTTCTGCGCGACGCCCGCAGCGCGCCGCTCTTGGCGCAGGGTGCAAACATGGTGCGCGGCGTCTTGCCGCCATCGCTGCAATTGAAGACTACAACGGTTAGTGAGGACACCCAACGCACGCTCAGCCGGGCACGGGAGGCGCACGAGGCGATGGGGGCGCTCACAACCCCTGCCGTCCCGATCCCCCCAAAGCCGCAGGACGCGCCGGCACCGAGCTACAAGCCCACCGATCAGCGGGGAATGGACCAGCTTATCGGGACGGTCCAACAACCACCAGCGGCCTCTCCCGGGCCCGGCCGTTGAGAGGCTCGATCCGCATCGAGTTAGCACGCCTCGGCGTGCGCGGCTGCGGCATCTCGCGGACTCGAATTTGGACGCCCGCGTTACCATTTTAAGACAGCCGCAACGAGGATCGCCAATGCCCGCAACCGATCCCGTCACCCGCGAAATGGAAAACGCCGGCTTTTCTGATGCAGACCATCTCCATGAGGAGTGCGGCGTGTTTGGCGTCTACGGCCATCCCGACAGCGCGGCGTTGGTGGCGCTTGGGCTCCATGCGCTGCAACATCGCGGTCAGGAAGCGGCGGGGATCGTCGCCTATGACGGCGAGCAGTTTAGCGCTCATCGCGGTATGGGGCAGGTCAGCGACAATTTCAGCTCGAAAGAGGTGATCGAACGGCTGCGCGGAAGTGCGGCCATCGGCCATGTCCGCTATGCCACGACCGGCGAGGTGGCGTTGCGCAACGTCCAGCCGCTGTTTGCCGATTTCGAATTCGGTGGGCTCGCCATCTGCCATAACGGCAATCTGACCAACTCCTATCGGCTGCGCCGCCGGCTGGTGCATCGCGGCAGCCTGTTCCAGTCGACGAGCGATACCGAAGTCATCATCCACCTGATCGCCACCAGCCTCAAAGAAACGGTCGAGGACCGGTTGATCGACGCGTTGCGCCAGGTTCAGGGCGCCTATTCGCTGGCCGCGTTGTCGCAGCACGGGATCATCGGGGTGCGCGACCCATTGGGTGTGCGGCCATTGGTGCTTGGCCGGCTCGGCGACGCCTGGATCCTTGCCTCCGAGACCTGCGCGCTCGACATCATCGGCGCGGATTTTATCCGCGATGTCGAGCCTGGCGAAATCGTCATGATCGGTGCCAGCGGGATCAGGAGCCTGTTGCCGTTCGGCCAGCCGGACAGCCGGTTCTGCGTCTTCGAGCACATCTATTTCGCCCGGCCCGACAGCGTCGTCGAAGGAGTGAGCGTCTACGAGGCGCGCAAGCGCATCGGCCGCGAACTCGCCTGCGAAAGCCACGTCGATGCCGATATCGTCGTCCCTGTGCCGGATTCGGGCGTGCCGGCCGCCCTCGGCTATTCGCAGGAGTCGGGCATTCCGTTTGAGTTGGGAATCATCCGCAATCACTATGTCGGCCGCACCTTTATCGAGCCGACTGACCAGATCCGCCATTTAGGCGTGCGGCTCAAGCACAACGCCAGCCGCGCCAATCTCAGCGGCAAACGGGTGATCCTGGTCGACGATTCGATCGTGCGCGGCACAACCTCGGTCAAGATCGTCGAGATGGTGCGCCGCGCCGGTGCCAGCGAAGTCCATATGCGGATCTCGAGCCCGCCGACGAGTTATCCCTGCTACTATGGGATCGCGACCCCCGAACGCGAGCAGTTGCTCGCCGCACGCTATGATGTTCCAACCATGGCCGACTATATCGGGGTCGACAGCCTCGCCTTTCTCTCGATCGACGGCCTCTACCGGGCGATGGGCGAGCCGCGGCGCGATCCCGCCGCACCGCGGTTTTGCGAC
>DASXMC010000402.1:0-6982 GCA_036495885.1 Allostellaceae bacterium
TTGCGACATCAGACAGCGGTGGTAGCGGGAAGTCGACGGGATCGCTGACCAACAGCGACCCGACCGCGATTGTGGCACTCGCGGCACCGCCAAAGCTGAGCTTGCGGTCCGAGCCAGCCACGATCGCCGCACCATCGTAAGGGGCGCCTGGTATCGTTCCGCTATAAGGTGCCTCTTTAGGCCGCAACGCGATATGCGCCCCGCCGATCGCCAATGGGCGCTGTCCGTAGGCGTTGGACAGCCGCACCCGCAGCTGGTCGCCACCGATGCTGACCCGCGCATTCATTCGCAGCGTGTGGTTGTTGAGCGCCGCGCCTTCCGCGGGTGCCGGTGCGGTTGTCCAAGTTCCGACCCAATGCGCTTTCTGCGGCATCGTGCTTCTCCCAGATGGGCTCAGATTTCGAGAGCGGGCGGCGTGTGGAACCGCAACGCGCGACGATCGAACAATACCTGTCCATCGTCGGTGACGAGGCTCGGGACCTTCATCAGCGGGTTTTCCTCGGCCAGCAACTCGTTTCCCTGAACCGGACTGAGCGTCGTGGGCACCAGTTCGATGCCGCCGGCGAGCCCGTGTTCGTGGGCCACCACCAATACCTTGCGTACGAACGGCGATCGCGCAGCGTAACGTAATTTCATATTGACCCCTCCAAAGGAAAGGACGATCAGCCGGCGCCCCCAGGTTTGGGCGCGTCATGGTAGCATGCGGCCATGCCGAGCGATGTGATCGATCTGCACGAATTCTATCAGACCGGGCTGGGCCGGGTCGCGCGCCGGATGATCCGCCGCACGATCCGCGGGATGTGGCCCGATTTGCATGCGATGCGCTTGCTCGGCATCGGCTACGCGACGCCGTTTTTGTCGGCGATATCGGCGGACACCGAGCGCACGGTGGCGCTGATGCCGGCGGCGCAGGGCGTGCTCGGCTGGTCGCTGGAGGGCGCCAACCTCGTCGCCCTCGCCGCCGAGAACGAACTGCCCTTTGCCGATTATTCGATCGACCGGGTGCTTGTCGTGCACGCGCTCGAGACCAGCGAGGCGGCCGGGCCGTTTCTCAGAGAGATCTGGCGGGTGCTAGCAGGCGGCGGCCGGCTGTTGCTCGTCGCCCCCAATCGCCGCGGCATCTGGGCGCGCCTCGACCGCACACCGTTCGGTTCGGGTAGGCCCTACACGATGTCTCAATTGTCGCATTTGCTGCGCGCGGAATTGTTTACACCAATCGCCACCGATACGGCGCTGTTTGTGCCGCCGGCCCATCGGCGCATGATTTTGCGCTCTGCTGCAGCCTGGGAACGCATCGGCAAAAGCTGGTTTCCGAGGTTTGCCGGGGTTGTCGTGATCGAGGCGGCAAAGCAGCTCTACGCCAAGCCGACGCCCGCGCGCGCGGCACGCCGTCGCCTGGTCTACACCCCCGCGCGGCACGGGCTATCGCACCGCGAGCCTGGCCTGTAGCAGGCCGCTGCCCGTTTCATCGCGGCCGATCACGACGACACTTTTCAGGGCCGGCCAGACAAAACAAAGACGCCCTGCTCCGCCAGCAGGTTGGCAAGGCCGCCGCGAGGATCGAGCGAATAGGGTCGGCCCTGGCGATCCAGCGTGATGCTGCGTTCGACCCTGGCGCCGATCTCGTCGCACAACCCTACAAAGTCCCGGATCGTGCACAGATGAATATTGGGCGTCTCATACCATGGGTTGGGCAACAGATCGGATTTCGGCATCCGGCCACGGGTTAACAGCGCCAGGCGAATTCGCCAGAAACCAAAATTTGGAAACGAGACGATTGCCCGCCGGCCGATCCGCACCAGCGCTTCCAGCACCCGGCGCGGTTCGCGCGTGGCCTGCAATGTCTGGCTCAAGACGACGACGTCGAAGCCTCCCGCCGGGTAGGCGTCGAGATCGCGATCGGCATCGCCCTGGATCACCGACAGACCATGCCCGACACAGGCGTTAACACCCGATTGGCTCAATTCGATGCCGCGCCCATCGACCCGTTTGCCCCGCGTCAGATAGGCGAGCAGCGCGCCATCTCCGCAGCCGATGTCGAGAACCCTCGATCCCGGCTCGATCATCTCGGCAATCAGGCGCAGGTCGCGCCGCAATTCGTCAACGCTCGCCACGATGTTTGGCGGGCCCGGCTTGACCCGGTCCAACGGCAAAACTTTTGCCATTTGGGTTAGCGGGCCATTTTGCTCAGCGGGTTAGACCGCGATGCTCGGCGCAACCGGCGAGAAAACCACGGAGAGTTTCGAACAGCTCGGGCTCATGCAACAGGAAGGCGTCATGGCCGTTTTCGGTTGCGATCTCGACAAAGCTGACATTGGCCGCAACCGCGTTCAGCGCATGTACGAGCTGCCGGCTTTCCGAAGTCGGGAACAGCCAGTCGCTGGTAAACGAGATAACGCAAAACCGCGACGGCGTGCCGTGGAAGGCCTGGTGCAACGCCCCACCATGCTCGGCCGCGAGATCGAAATAGTCCATCGCGCGGGTAATATAGAGGTAAGAGTTGGCGTCGAACCGGTCGACAAAGGTGCTGCCCTGGTGGCGCAGATAGCTTTCGACCTGGAAATCGGCGTCGAAACCATAGGTCACCGCACGACGGTCCTGCAGGTTGCGGCCGAACTTGCGATGCAGCGCTGCTTCCGACAGGTAGGTGATGTGCGCCGCCATTCGCGCCACCGCAAGACCGCGCGAAGGCTTGCGCCCGAGGCTCAGATAACGGCCGCCGCACCAATCCGGATCGGCCATAATCGCCTGCCGGCCGACCTCGTGGAAGGCGATGTTCTGCGCCGAGTGGCGGGCGGCGCCCGCGATCGGCACTGCCGCAAACACGCTCTGCGGATAGCTTGCCGCCCATTGCAGCACCTGCATGGCGCCCATCGAGCCGCCGATGACGCAAAACAGGCTATCGATCCCGAGATGGTCGATCAGGCGTTTTTGCGCCCGCACCATGTCGCGCACGGTAATCACCGGAAACGATAATGCCCAGGGTTCACCGCTCGCGGGATCGATGTCCTGCGGACCAGTGGTTCCCATGCAGCCGCCGAGCACATTGGCGCAGATCAAAAAATAGCGCTCGGTGTCGAGCACCAAGCCGGGGCCGACCATCGTCTCCCACCAGCCGGGTTTGCCGGTGATCGGATGCGGGTCGGCGGCGTACTGGTCACCGGTCAGTGCATGGCAGATTAAAATCGCGTTCGAGCGCTCGGCATTAAGCGCGCCGTAGGTTTGATAGGCGATAGCAAACGGGCCGAAATCGATGCTGCAGTCGAGCCGCAACGGCTCACGCACCTGCAGCCGATGACCGGGCCAGTCCTGATCCGAGCGCGAACGCGGGCGAAATGCGATGGTCGTCACGCTCTCTCTCAACGCGATCTGTTTGCGCCGCGGCCTCCCCCATTTCGCGGCACCGGATCGGCGCGGTTCGATTCGGGGCCGCTAACTAGTGTTCGCCAGCAACGGCTGTCAACGTTTTCTTTGATTTCGCCCGTTCGCCCTTTTACTAGTACCCGCCTCCCTCGGCCAACAACAGAGACCGATGTCCGCGACCTTCTCCGACCTCACCCTTCTGCGCCGGCGCATCGATGCGATCGATGACCGGATGCATGATCTCTTAATGGAGCGGGCAGAGATCGTGGCACAAGTCGCGGCGAGCAAAAGAGAGGGTGATGCCGCTTTTTATCAGCCCGCGCGCGAGGCGCAGATCTTGCGACGGCTGGCGGCACGCCATCACGGCATTCTTCCGGTCGCAAGCGTGCTGCGGATGTGGCGGGAAATGCTGGCGGCAACCGTCCGGCTTGAAACCCCGTTTGCGGTCGCCGTGTTCGCTCGGCCTGAGGCCCACGGGCTTTGGGATCTCGCCCGCGATCATTATGGTTGCCACGCCCCGATGTCGGCCTGCGGCTCGGTCGACGAGGTGATCGACGCTCTCAACGAAGGCCGTGCCGCGGTCGGCGTCTTGCCGATGCCGCGGGAGGCTGACCCAGACCCGTGGTGGCGCCAGCTGATGTCGCCACAGGGTGATGGGCTGCGGGTGATGGCCCGCCTGCCATTCGGCGCCCGCGGCAATGCCCGGCCCGACGGCTCCGACGCGCTCGTCATCGGCCGCGGCGCGCAGCAGAGAACCGGCGCGGACCGGACATTGTTCATTGCCGAATTGGGCGGTGATTTCGGCCGCGCACGATTTCTCGCCCAGTTGTCGTCCAGTGGTCTCAATTGCAAATTTTGCGCGTATTGCGAGCATGCTGGTGGGACTCTCAGCCTCTTTGAGCTGGACGATTTTGTGCCCATTTGCGATCCCCGCATCGCTGATTTGCGCGCGGCGCTCGGCCCTGCGCTTCATCGGCTGCTGCCGTTCGGCGGATATGCCGTACCGCTGTCGATGGCGGCAGAATCGCTCGACGGCGCGAAAGGCTGAGCCGACATGGGTTCGACAACTGCTCCGGTCCCTCGCCCCGGAATTCTCGATTTAGCACCTTATGTCGGCGGTGAAGCGCAGATCCCCGGTGTCGAGCGCCCGATCCGCCTCGCGTCAAACGAAAGCGCTTTGGGGCCGAGCCCCAAGGCGATGGCCGCCTTTACCGCACTTGCCGGCGACATTCACCGCTATCCCGAAGGCAGTGCCGAGGTTTTGCGAGAGGCTATCGGGCAGCGACATCGCCTCGACCCGCAGCGGATCGTGTGCGGCGCCGGGTCGGACGAGTTGATCGCGCTGCTGATGCGCTCCTACGCCGGTCCCGGTGACGAGGTGCTGTACAGTCGCCACGGGTTCTTGATGTACCCGATCGGCGCCTTGTCGGTCGGAGCAACCCCGATCGCGGCCCCCGAATGCGCGTTGACCGCCGATGTCGATGCGCTGTTGGAGTGCGTCACCGCGCGCACCCGGATCGTGTTCCTCGCCAATCCCAACAATCCGACCGGTACCTATCTTGGAGCGGCGGAATTGGCACGGTTCCATGCCGCGCTGCCTCCCTCGGTGGTGCTGGCGATCGATGCCGCCTATGCCGAATTCGTCAACCGCAACGACTACGAGCCGGGTGTAAGTCTCGTCGACCGCGCCGACAATGTTGTCATGCTGCGGACCTTCTCAAAAATCTACGCGCTGGGCGGGCTGCGGCTCGGCTGGGGGTACTGCCCCTCGGCAATAGCTGATGTCCTCAACCGGGTGCGCGGCCCGTTCAACGTGTCGACACCGGCGCTGGTGGCCGGGATTGCCGCGCTCGAGGATACCGAAGCGCTAACACGCGCGCGCGCCCATAACGACCGCTGGCAGCCGTGGTTTTCAGAGCGGCTGGCCGCGCTTGGCCTGCCCCTGACGCCGGGCGTGGCCAACTTTGTCACGCCACGCTTTCCCGACGACCCCGGCCGTAATGCCGAGGCCGCGTTCGCGTTTCTGCAATCCCGGGGCATCCTGACCCGAAAATTGGCCGCCTACGGACTGCCGCAATATCTGCGGATCACGATCGGCACCGGCACCGAGATGGAAAAGGTGGCAGCTGTCATCGCTGACTTCATGACGCGGCGATGAGATCGTCTCGCGGTGGGGACCGTTGCCTGGCGGAGCTAATCACACACGACCCGCTGATGCGGGCGCCGAACCGTCTGGTCAAGCCCCGAGTCGCGACTGGGATCGGCGCGGAAGAGATAAACGGTAACTTGCGCGGCCTTGTCAGAAAGCCCTTGGATCCGTAAATAATTAGCGTTCGTAACCCTCACGCAGGGCTGCGGCGGTCCGTCATTGGCGAACCACCGCTCCGGTGTCGGCGGCTTGGTCTTGCCCGGGCCTCGATTTCATCCTGCGGCGGCTTTAACCGGAAAAGGAAGAAACATGGTGCCTACCTACACGATGCGCCAGCTATTGGAAGCGGGCGTGCATTTCGGTCATCACACCCGGCGCTGGAACCCGAAGATGCAACCCTACATCTTTGGTGCGCGCAACGGCATCCACGTCATAGATCTGGAACAAACGATGCCGATGCTGCACCAGGGGTTGCAGGCGATCCGCGACGCGGTCGCTGCGGGCGGGCGGGTGCTGCTGGTCGGCACCAAGCGCCAAGCGCAAGAGCCGATCGCCGAAGCTGCCAAACGCTGCGGCCAGTATTATGTCAACTACCGCTGGCTCGGCGGAATGCTGACCAATTTCAAGACGATTTCGCAATCGATCCGCCGGTTGCGCGGATTGGACGAGCGCATCACCGCAGAGCAGAGCGGGCTGACCAAGCGCGAGCTGCTCGAGTTGACGCGCAGCCGGGACAAGCTCGAACGCGCCCTGGGCGGCATCAAGGAGATGGGCGGGCTACCCGATATCCTGTTTGTGATCGACACCAACAAGGAGGCGATTGCCGTAGCCGAGGCCAACACCCTGCGCATCCCGGTGGTAGCGATCCTGGATTCGAACTCGTCGCCGGACGGTATCGCCTATCCGATCCCAGGCAATGACGATGCGATGCGCGCGATCCATCTCTATTGCGATCTGGTTTCGAGCGCCGTGCTCGATGGGCTCCAGGCCGAGGCGGCGGCATCGGGCGTCGATATCGGCGCCCGCGCCGAACTCCCGCTCGCCGATCTGCCAGAAGAAATGGTCGAGGAGCTTGCCGCCGAGAGCGAAGAGAGCGCGGCGGCGACGCCGCAGCCGGACGAAGCAGAGCCAGCCCAGGCGCCCGCTTAAGCCGGCCCGCAAACCCAGGGGGAGGACGACTCCAAAAAAACACTCGAGATCGGGTACCAGTTGCATTCTTGGAGAGGCGGAAACTCGGGCCAAGCCTCGCTCGATCGTCCTGAACCTCCGCTTTCTCGTGGACGACAATACAGCTTTGTTATTGTTATAGTCTGCTTCTTTCCGGGTTGGAGATTATCAAGAGCCGCCGGCCGCCTGCAGTATCGGGTCGGAAAGCGGCACAGAGAGGATGGAGAAAATGCCCGAGGTGACCGCCGCGCTGGTCAAAGAGCTGCGCGAGAAGACCGGCGCCGGCATGATGGATTGCAAGCG
>DASXMC010000403.1:0-2871 GCA_036495885.1 Allostellaceae bacterium
TTGCTCCCCGCGAATCGTCAACCGCGGCAATCGTTCCCCGTCGATGATCGACGAGGAGACGAGGATGCCGGCAAGGCGAGAACTGAGCATGCGGCAATTGCGACATTTGTTGCGGCTTCACCACGATGGGGTGAGCGCGCGGGAGATCGGTCGTCGTCTGGGCGTTGCGCGCTCGACGATCCAGGACAATCTGAAGCGGACAGCGGCGGCGAGGCTGACCTGGCCGCTTTCGGACGACGTTACCGACGATGCGCTGGAGCGCCAGCTTTTCGGCCGCGCGGGCGCCCCGACGGGCCAGCGGCGTCGGGTCGAACCGGACTGGGCGGCCCTGGCGCGCGAACTGAAGCGCCCCGGCGTGACGATGACGATCCTTTGGGAGGAATACCGGGAGATCCAACCGGAGGGCTACGGTTACAGCCGGTTTTGCGATCTGCTGCGCGGCTTCGAGCGGCGGCTGACCCCGGTGATGCGCCAACACCATGTCGCTGGCGACAAGGCGTTCGTGGACTATTCGGGCAAGCGGATCGGGATCGCCGATCCGACCACCGGCGAAATCCACGAAGCGGAGATTTTCGTCGGCGTGCTCGGCGCCTCGAACCTCACCTACGCCGAGGCGACATGGACGCAGCAACTGCCGGATTGGACGGCCGCCCATGTCCGGATGTTCCGCTTCTTCGGCGGCGTTCCCAGGCTCCTGGTTCCCGACAATCTCAAGAGCGGGATCCACAAGGCTTCCTTCTACGATCCCGAGATCAACCGCACCTACGGCGCTCTTGCCGCGCACTACGGCGTCGGAGTCCTGCCGGCGCGGCCGGGAAAACCGAGAGATAAAGCGAAAGTCGAAGCCGGAGTCCGCTTCGCCCAGACTTACATTCTCGGGCGGCTGCGACAGCTGACGTTCTTCTCGCTGGCCGAATGCAATGAGGCGATCGCGGCGGTCATGCAGCGCATGAACGAGCGCCCCATGCGCAACCTCGGCCTGAGCCGGCGCGAGCTGTTCGAAAAGATCGAGCGCGATGTCCTGTCCGCCTTGCCCGGCGAGGATTGGGAGTTCGCGGAATGGCGTCGCGCGCGCGTCAATCTCGATTATCACATCGAGGTCCACGACTTCCTTTACTCCGTCCCGCACGCGCTCATCCGCGCCGAGGTCGAGGTTCGCGTGACCGCCCGGACGGTCGAGATCTTCCATCGCGGTCAACGCGTGGCCGCCCATCAACGCCGCTATATGGGCCTCAGGCATGGCACAGACCCCGAGCACATGCCCAGTTCCCACAGGCGTTACGCCGAATGGACGCCGGAACGGTTCCGCCGCTGGGCCGGCAAGATCGGCCCGAATACCGAAGGCCTGATTCTCGCCGTGCTCGCCAGCCGGCCTCATCCCGAACAGGGCTTCCGAACCTGTCTGGGGATTCTGCGATCCTACCGCGGCGTGGAGACGGGCCGCCTCGAAGCGGTCTCGGCGCGAGCCGTCGAACTGGGCGCGCTCAATTGCAAGGCCGTCGCCGCCCTGCTTGCGCGCAAATCCCCAGCCACAGCCGGCAACGAACCTCCGATGGCGCTCTTCGACCACACCAATCTGCGCGGCCCCGGCTACTTCCATTGAGAGGACATCCCATGCTTGCCCATCCGACCCTCGACCAGTTGAACACCCTCGGTCTCTACGGCCTCGCCAAGGGGTTCAGGGACCTTGAGCACAAAGCCGAGGCGCGCGCCCTCGATCATGCCGAATGGCTCGGGTTGCTGCTCGAGTACGAACTGACGTTGCGCCGACAGAAGCAGTTTGAAACGCGCGCGCGCGCCGCCAGACTGCGCCATTCCGCCAGCGTCGAGGACGTAAACTACCAAATCCCGCGCGGGCTCGACCGCGCCCTGTTCCTCAAGCTCGGAGCCTGCGACTGGATCGCCGAGCGCCGCAATCTCCTGATCACCGGGGCGAGCGGCCTGGGCAAAAGTTGGCTTGCCTGCGCGCTGGGACACAAAGCGTGCCGGGAAAACATCTCTGTCCTTTACACCCGCATGCCCCGCCTCTTCGCCGATCTCGCCATCGCCCATGGCGACGCCCGCTACCCCAGGATGCTGCGGTCTTTCGCCCGGGCCAAGCTGCTTATCCTGGATGACTGGGGGCCGGAGACCCTCACACCAGACCAGGCGCGCGATCTCCTCGAAATCGTCGAGGACCGCTACGACAAGGGCTCGCTCATCATCACCAGCCAAATCCCCGTAGACCGCTGGCATGATCTGATCGGAACGCCGACCCTCGCCGACGCCATCCTCGACCGCGTCATTCACAACGCCTATCGCATCGAACTGGCCGGCGACAGCCTGCGCAAGCGGCGCACCACCTCGTGAACTGGCAGGCGCAGCCGCCAAAACGTCCGTGCGACAGGCCGTGGAGAATGCGGGCTGCGCTACGGCGCCGGGCAGAGCGCGCTCCGCCCGCATTCCCCACCGCCGCTCAACCCGAGCTTATCCAAAGAGCCGTCAAACCTCCCATCGGAAAGGATTAAACCCACCCCCCGCTTGACCCGCGCGGGCAAGCGAAACATCATCCCTGCGATCCGCGGAAGCATGCGTCCGGTGGCCGACATCAAATCGGAACCGCGGCCGGCTTCGTTTCGGAATCGGTGGCCGGATTCCAATTGGAATGCATGGCCGACTTCATCGGAATCCGCAGATATCTCTCTCTGCCTGATTATTGGTGAACGGCACCGAAAGATCGCGCAGGAAGCGCAGCGTATCCTTGCTGCGGTCACGCAGGCGGATCAGCAGGTTATGGCCAGTCCGGCGCGCGACACGCCCCCGCCTGGCACGGTTGGCGCATCCATGCGCGGGCTGTGCGAGATGAAACGCAAAACCTTCGCTAAGAATGCG
>DASXMC010000404.1:0-4097 GCA_036495885.1 Allostellaceae bacterium
CCCGAGCATCGAAGGTCCAGCAACCTTCAGCTCGGGAGAGAGCCCCGATGACCTCCGATACTTCACTTCGACCCGTCAGCCCACTGCGGGCGCGCATGATCGAAGACATGACCGTGCGCGGCTTCAAGGACGATACGCGCCGCGACTATGTGCGACACGTCCGAGCATTCGCGGCCTTTATCGGCCGGTCGCCTGATACGGCGACCACAGAAGACCTGCGTCTTTTCCAATTGCATCAGACGCAGAGCGGCATGCAGCCGCCGAGCATCAACAGCGCGGTCTCGGCCCTTCGCTTCTTTTTCACAGTGACGCTCGACCGGCCGGATCTGGCGCGCCGGCTCACCGTCGTGCCGTATCCGCGGCGGATACCGACAGTGCTCAGCGTCGAGGAAGTGACCCTTCTGCTGCGCGCGGCAACGGCGCCGAAGTACAAGGCGGCATTCGCCACCGCCTACGGTGCCGGGCTGCGCGTCTCGGAAGTTGTCGCGCTCAAGGTCGGCGATGTCGATTCCGAGCGCATGCTGCTGCGCGTCGAGCGCGGCAAGGGGGGCAAGGACCGCCATGCGATGCTGTCGCCGCAGTTGCTCGAACTGCTGCGCGCCTGGTGGCGCGAGGGGCGGCGGCGCAGCCTGCTGCTGCCCGGAGGCTGGCTGTTTCCAGGCCGCAACCCGGTCGAGCCGCTGTCGGCCCGGCAGTTCTGCCGCGTTGTCCGCGCCGCTGCCCAGGCCGCCGGGATCACCAAGCGCGTATCGCCGCACACGCTGCGGCACAGCTTTGCCACGCACCTCCTCGAGCAAGATGTCGATATTCGCGTGATTCAGACACTGCTGGGCCATGCCAAGCTTGACACGACGGCGCTTTACACCCGCGTCGCCAATAGCACGATCCGGGCCGTAACCAGCCCACTCGACCGGCTCGTACAATCAACCGACGGGAGGCCGCGACCCGAGGCTTAGCCGAACGGCAGTGCGCCGCCCGAAGCTGGAGGTCGCAGACGTCTTTCATCGCCATGGAGCCGACTGGCGTCGAGCCAATGCCGGGCATGTGAGCCTGGATCAACTCCAGGTCATGTCGGCGATCGAGCAGTGCCGCTCGGCCGCGCTCGGCGGGCATGTCGAACGTTGCGAAGATTGTGGCCACAGCCGCATCGCGTACAACTCGTGTCGCAACCGCCATTGCCCAAAGTGTCAGGGTGCGACGGCGCAGGATTGGCTTGCGGCCCGCGAGGCCGATCTGCTGCCGGTTGGCTATTTCCACGTGGTCTTCACGCTGCCTGCCGAGATCGCTCTAATCGCCTACCAGAACAAGGCGGTGGTCTACGACCTGCTGTTCCGCACGGCGGCCGAAACGCTGCTCACCATCGCTGCCGATCCCCGACACCTTGGCGCGCGCATTGGAGCCACCGCCGTGCTTCACAGCTGGGGCTCGGCGATGACCCACCATCCGCACGTCCATATGATTGTGCCGGGTGGCGGGATATCGCTTGACGGCACGCGCTGGGTGCGCTGCAAGCCCGGCTTTCTGCTGCCGGTGCGGGTGCTTTCCCGCCTGTTCCGGCGGCTCTTCCTGGCGGCGCTCGTCGACGCCCACGCGGCAGACCGGCTGGCGTTCTTTGGCGAGATCGCGGGTCTGCTTCGACGCGAGGCCTTCGCCGCGCATCTCGCACCGCTCAAGCGCAAGAAGTGGTTTGTCTACGCCAAGCCACCCTTCTCCGGGCCGGAAGCGGTGCTTGCCTATCTCGCCCGCTACACTCATCGCGTCGCCATCGCGAACAGCCGGCTCATTGCTCTTGACGAGCGCGGCGTGACCTTCCGCTACAAGGATTACCGCCGCAACGGGCAGGCGCGGTACCGCACCATGATACTCAGCGCCGACGAGTTCATCAGGCGCTTCCTGCTCCACGTTCTGCCAAAGGGGTTTCATCGCATCCGCCACTACGGGCTACTGGCCAGCGCCAGCTGCAAGACCAACATCGCGCGCGCCCGGGAACTGATCGCCGCCCCAATACCGCAGGTCGAGCCGCCGGCATCGCACGACACGGTCGATCCCGACGCCATTACCGATCATCGCCCGCCGTGTCCGTGCTGCGGCGGGCGCATGATCATTGTCGAGATCTTTGGCCGCGGAGGCGCACCGCGCGGCCCGCCCTCCGGCGCTGGGATCCAGACCTGATCCGATGACCTTCCCCTGGCAGCATCCATTCGCCGGAACGTCCTGTTTCCCGGCACCGCACCTGTTTCATCCCAGCGTCGGCAACCCCGGCAGGGCACCACGGACCAGTTCCCAATCACCCCGTCGAATACGGCGCCAGCCACCAGTTCGCAATCGTCAGCGGCTTTCAGTTCTCAGCAATCTTAACAAAACCATCTCCCGGCAACGCCGCGGCCGCGCCAAATCCCCATAGACGGCCGACTGCTCACCGGCTTCCCGCGGGTTCCTTCATCGGAGGCTTTCGGACGCCGGCCTTATAGCCCTTATGCTCGCTCGACCGCTCGTGCTCGGCCGGAATCCGAAACCCTTCCCGACAGCGGCCGTTCGTGCCGGGCCATCGATCGCCTGAGCCATTGTGCCTGTCCGCGCGTCAGGGATTTTGCGGCCGCGCGAAATCGTACCTCTCGGTACAGCCAGAACTCAGGGTTCGTTCGGCAGAATGCCCAGCGCTGTCCACCGCAACTTTCGCAGATCCCTGCCGACGGCTACAATAGAGTTTGGCAACTCACGAAAGGGCGCCGCCGAGTGTGCGAGGAAGTGATGGTCGTCAGGACAACTGTTCGGCTGGAGGCAAAACATGTCGGCACCGCGGCCGCGGCGGTCGAGGCAGCCCTGAAGGAGTGATCTGGGCGCAACTGAGCAAATCGCTCCGAGGTAGTCACTGACGGACAAACACCTTGAGCGCGGCGAACAGCGCCTTTGGATCGTATTGGCCTTGATAAACGGGCGGCGGTGCGGGGCCGCGCTTGAGCAGGAGGTGAACTGCTTCCCACGCGGAGCGGGCCGAGTATTCGATGGTGAAGGCAATATCCCGCGGAACCTCTACATATTGGCCTATCAGTCCGAGATTGGTCGCGCCCTCCGGAACCACGGGAGGCCTGTCGGTGCGGCTGCGCGGCATCCAGATATTGTTCACATAGGGCATGTCGCAGGGGATGCAGATTGATGAGGCCTTGATCCTGTCCAATTGGTCGAACCGTAGTTGGCGCACCACTTCCTCCAGGATCTCCGCGCCTGTGCATGCATCCATGCGTTTTGGCACATAATCGCCGTTGCGTTCCGGATACAAGCCGTAACCCCACCAGACGCTCGCGTCGCTCGGTTGGCCGATGACTTCCGGTTGGAAGAAGATCGTCAGCGACAGCAACCAGCCCGAGTCTTTCAAAGTCACGAGCCCGCCGAGTCCTGGCTTGCTGCTGGTTAGTGCGGACAGCTGGTCGAGGAATTCGGTCCCCGTCGTGGTGACCGTGAAGGTCACCCAGCGCGAGGAAGGCACCTGGACCGCGCTGAAAAAGAGGTCGGGATTGCCGAAACCGGTGCGCTCCTGCGCCAGCCGCTTCCACAGCGCCGAGGAGCGTCCGCTGCCCCGTGGCCGTGGCACCTCAGTCATCGATCCCACCGAAAGGTCCTCGACCTGCGATCCGGTGGTTACCAGCACGAGATCGTCCGCCGCGACCGCAACCGATGTCGCCGCACCGTCCCGTTCGTAGTCGACCCGGTTGACCGTTATGCGGCCATCCGATGGCGCGAAGCCGATATCCCGGACGAAGGCGCTGGCCAGGAAGTTCACGCCGCGTGCCCGCAGCCAAGCGACCAGTGGTTCGATGAGCGCCTGGTATTGGTTGACGGGTGTGCGCAGGACGTGCCTCAGGTCCGACAAGTCTGGAAACAAGCCCAAGGCGCGGTTCATGTAGCGCCGAAACTCCGTCGCGCTGTGCTGCGGCAACGACCCAAAGATTGTCGACCAGAGCAACCAGAATTCGGTCGAGAAGAACCGCGGGGAAAAGAATTCATCAATGCGCCGCCCGTCCAGCATCGCTTCGGGCGTCAAACCGAGCCGCACGAGGTCGAGGCCGTCGCGCACGCTCAGGCCGAAACGCGGGGCG
>DASXMC010000405.1:0-5471 GCA_036495885.1 Allostellaceae bacterium
GGATCGGCCTTGAGCAGCTGCAGCAGATAATCCTGGTGCGACATCCGCGAGAGTCGGTCTTTCTTCTCGTCTGAACTTAACCCCTGCAGCGGGTCTTTCGCGCCCGTCTTGATCCGCAGGATGTCTTTACGCACCGCATCGGAAAGCGGCGCTTGGGCCAGCAGTCTTTTTAGACGATCCGGCGGTGTGCCGCGGCCCAGCCCGACAACTAGCTTGTCAACGCCGAAGGTTTCCCTGTCGAAAAAGACGGCAAGCTTGAGGCCCAGGCTGCGATAGACTGACGGGTGGTCGCAGGCCTCGGACAACGCCACCGGGTCGATCCCCAGGCCGGCCATCAGGCCGGCGGCCGGCGGCGCATAGGGCGTCTGGCTTTCGATGGCCCAGGTGCCACCATTCAGCAGCTGCATGCGGCCGCCGATATGGAATTCGTTGCGCTTGGCATGGCCGCCAAAGTCGTCGTGGTTCTCGAGAATCAGGATTTTTGCGCCCTTGGGCGCTACCTCACGAAAAAAATGTGCGGCCGACAGGCCGCTGATCCCGGCCCCTACCACGATCAGGTCATAACTCTCGTCGGTGTCAGCGACACCATGCATGTGATCCCAGAATTGGCCGTCGCGCAGGGCATGGGCCGCTTCGAATGCCCCCGGATGGCTGCCGCGCAGACCGAGACGTTCAGGAGGATAATAGCCGCGCTGGTCTTGAGCGGCGGCCTCAAGCGCAGCGGCGCGCGCCAGGGTTGGCGACAGTCCGCCCATCAGGGCACCACCGCTACCAATTAGCATACCTTGAAGAAAATCCCGCCGCTCGATCGGTCGGCCCAGGCCAAGATCCGCGTCGCGCTTGCGCCTCATCACTCGCTCCGAGAACGGCGCCTCACCGATGTCCGCAATGTTTCAACAGGGACCGTATTGACGCAGAGGTCTGCGGATTCCGAAACCAGAATGCGAGCCGAAGTGAAAGATTTTGAGATTTCAGATGCGACAAACGTCACGCTTGCGAGCCGCATCCCTGTGGACGGGTCGCCGAGCAGACGCAGTTTTCGGGTCCGTTCAAGCTGAGAGGGACTAAAAACCGTAGCGGTTATCGCGTCGCACGATGAAATGGCCTGGGCCTAGGGTTGCGGCGCCGCGCAATGTTCGGGTAAGCCATCAGAGTTGGCGGCTGTGGCCGGGCGATGCGGCCGGCCATGCGCTCCGCGGTTCAAGGTTCGAGGCAGGGACGAACGGCTTAGAGGAACAGGCGGACCAAGCCGATATTCTGACCTCAAAAGGGACGCCACGAAATGAAGGACATCTCCGGCAAGACCGCCATCGTCACCGGCGCTGCTTCCGGCATTGGTCTGGGCATCGCGACCGCGCTCGCAGAGGCGGGTGCGAACGTGGTCATGGCTGACATCCAAAAGGAAGCGGTCGAAGCGGCGGCTCATGGTCTCTCCGGCACCAACAAGCGGGTAATGCCGGTGAGGATCGATGTCACGCAGGAGCAATCCGTGCTCGATGCTCTGACGGAAGCCGAACGCAATTTCGGCAAGCTCCATATCGCCTGCAACAATGCGGGCGTACCGATGCACGGCACCGGACTGATAAATGTGTCCGCCGACGATTGGGAGTTCGTGATCGGCGTGAACATTTGGGGGATCATCCACGGTATCCGCCACTTCGTCCCTGCCATCCTCAGGCACGGGGAAGAAGGGCATATTGTCAACACCGCGTCGGTCGCCGGCTTCCAGAATCGCCGGGGCACCAACCAGGGCCCGTATTCAATGAGCAAATACGCCGCCCTTTCGCTGTCCGAAGCATTGGAGCACGAACTGGAGGGCACTAATGTCGGCGTCTCGGTGCTGTGCCCAGGTCCGATCAACACCAATATCGCGCGTGGTGCCCGTAACCGCCCGGACCACATGGGCGGGCCGCAAATCCGCGCCAATGAAGAAGCGGTACTGGCTGAACGCCTCGCCACGACGGGTCTCGATCCGCAGACGGTGGGCGAACGAGTGGTAGACGCAATTCGTACAAAGACGTTTTACGCCTTTGTCAGCGCCGTTCCCGCCGACGTCATCAAGGCCCGGCACCGTCGCATCGAGGAGGCCCTGAACAGCCCCTGGGTCACCCATTACTGACCGTTGCAGCAAAGCGATGGCCTTTCGTTGTGGCTGACGCTCGATAACCGTTGCTCATCATACCGGCGACGGCGCTATCGTGGCACCGATGGGGCCCGGCCTTCCGCCGGCAAGCCGAAAAACAGATGACTAAGCCTGAACCAAACGAATGTTGAATTGGCAAGGACTGGGTCCAACCCGGCTCAGATCACACGATTTTCCATCAGCACGCAGAGCTCACTACGAGACAGTCCCAATTCGTCGCAGAAGATTTCCGTGTTGTGCTCGCCGATCAGAGGTGCCCGTCTCGAGATCCGCCACGGAGAGCCGTTGCAGATGGCCGCCTCGCCCGGGTAGACGAAGCTCCGGCCGAGTTCCGGGTGCTCGACCTCCTTCCAGAAATTGCGGTCACGCAAGTGGGCGTCGTCTAGGAGCGCCTCCGGGGCACGCACCACCCCCCATGTAAAACCGCGTTGCTGGGCTGCGTGGTAAACCTCCTCTGCCGGTAGGCTGGCAATGAAGTTGTCGACTAGATCGTCGATGATGTGAGATGTGTTTGCCGCGATGACCGTCGGATCCTGGTATTTGGGGTCCTTGAGATCGCCGGCCATGCCGTAGCTGTCCAGCAGGTCTGCTAGTTCCCGCACGTATTTTGGGTTGAGCCGGCCCGCCACCAGCGCGCAAACGTAGGTGCCATCCTTGGCGCGGAACTGGGTACGGGGTGTTGCGCGCGCTGCATGATGGCGACCAGTTTGACGCTGCAATACCTCTCTCCGATAGATATAGTTGGCGATTGCCGCCTCGGTCGTCAGAGCGCAGGCTTCGTGAATCGATGCATCGATATACTGCCCTTGCCCTGCAACCGTCCGGTACACCAGAGCGGCCATGATCGCCATAAAGGCGAAATGACTGCCCATGTGCCAGGCGTTACGGCCGCCCGGAGCGATCGGCGGGGCATTCGGGACGTCGATCTCGTCATAGCCGCATGAAGCCATCTGGCCACCCGCCGCCATGTGGAGCAAGTCGCTCGAGGTGTAGTCGCGCCACGGGCCGGTCTGACCGAACGGGGTCAGCGCGCACATGATCAGCCGCGAGTTTTGAGTGCGCAGAGACTCGTAATCGAGCCCCAGCGACCCCAAGAGCCCTGGCCGAAAAGTTTCCAGAATGACGTCCGCTTTCCCCGCCAAGCGTTGGAAGAGCTGGCGGCCGTCGGCAGTTTCCAGACTGAGGGTGATGCCGCGTTTTGACGTGTTGTAGTACCAAAAAGACAGACTACGCTCGGGGTGGGGAATGTCGTCGTGGAACGGCCCTACGTGGCGGTTGGGCACACCACCGGGGGGTTCGATCTTGACCACATCGGCCCCGAGATCGCCGAGAAGCTTGCCGCAGAGCTGGCCCTTTTCATCAGCGAGATCGAGGATTCTGAGGCCTGTTAGCGGACCTGGCAGAGGCTCGGCGCGGGTCACCGGAGCATCTCCTCCATATAGGGAAAGCGGGGCCGCTTTGTTGGCCAGAACGTACCGTCGGCAAAGCCGGCGCGCAGCTCTTCGTGGCTGTACCCCAGCAAGACTTCGACAATCTCCTGGGTGTGTTGACCGATGAGCGGGCTCGGCAGCTGGTTCGATGCCGGGGTTTCCGACAGTTTGAACGGTGCATTCTGCACCTTGTGGAGCCCGAGCGCCGGATGCTCTATCGGCAGATACATCTCGCGGTGGCGTAGCTGAGGGTCATGCTCCACCCGATCTTCGGCACTTTGCACCGGAAGGGCACTGACACCGGCAGCTTGGCAGCGCGCCGTCAGCTCGTATTTTCCCAGCGTTATGCTCCACGCTTCGAGGTGTTCGTCCAATTCCTCCTGGTGCTGCAAGCGTCCGATGACACTGGCAAATTTCGGTGAGGTGGCCCAGGGTGGAGCGCCCATCACCTGCACCAGTCGCTCCCATTCTTCCTCGGAGTGGCAGACGATCACGCACCAGTCGTTGTAATCGCCAGGATGAGTGCGATAGGCATTGTGAGGTGCGATCGTTGGCCCGCGATAGTTGTTGACGACAGGCGCGCCCGGCCAATGCGCCCGATTGCCAGGAGGATACCCGGGCCGGCGCGATCCGCGTCCGTTGACCGTGAAGTCGAGTAGCCCTGGACCGTTGAGCGGAACGCTCGCTACCATCTGAGACAAGTCGATATGCTGGCCCTGTCCCGTCATATTTCGATGGTAAAGGCCGGTGAGGGCAAACATCGCGCCGTACATGCCGCCAGTATCATCCATATACGACCAACCCCACCCGGCCGGCGGTTTTTCGGGCAACCCGGAGATGTAGGTCAGCCCCGAGACCGCCTGTGCCACAGGACCGAAAGTCGTGTAATGATGATGCCGGCCTGTATGGCCGTAGCCCGACATCGACACATAGACGATATCCGGCTTGATTTTGCACAGCTCCTCATAGCCGAGCCCCCAGTTGTACAGCACCCGGGAGCTGAAATTCTCAATCACGATATCGGAGATAGCGATCAGCCGCTTGACGATCTCAAGGCCCTTGGCACTCCGGACGTTCAGACTGAGGCTCTTTTTGTTGACGTTTGTGTCATTGAAGTTCCCTGAGGTGTTCAGATTGACCTCGAGATCCTGGGGTGTCGTGGTGCTCGGTAACCTGCCGCGCTCGTTCTCTGGCCATTCGATTTTTATGATTTCGGCCCCAAGAGCTCCGAGCCAGCGCGTGGCCCATGGTCCGGCCCGCACCCAGCTGAAATCCACCACGCGAACATTTCCAAGGGCTCGCGGTCGAGACATCGTCGTTTCTCCTGCCAGGGCCAGACCCCCGCTTCGTACAGCCTATTGCGCACGCTGCTCTAATGTCCCACGCGCCGACACCGCTTCCGGCTTGCCGAGCGCCGCGCGGACAAAGTGGAACATCAGGAGTGCCGCGACCCCAACGGCATGCCGCAGAACATATACACCGTGGTGACGGCGTTGCCGACGCCCCGGTTCGGTAGCGTCGCCGAGCCCGGCAACGTTCGCCACCCACGCCGGCAATCGCCGCGCCGAATGCGGTCCCGATCGAGCGGACCGAGGCCAAGGCAGAGACGGTACTCCGATGCTCGGCGGAGGCCACGCTGTCCATCGCCCGACGCGACGTGTCGGCCGGGTCATTCTCCTCCTTGCCTCCCAGCGGTGACGGCGTTGTCGGCAAGACCCCTGATGACAGCGCACGGACGGGTACACCGCGTCCGCGGGAAGCGATCGAGCCTCCGACGAAGCGCTTATTGCGCTTGTTTCCTTTGTGGAAGCTCCGGCCCAGAGTTGCGGATGTTGGGAGGACGCAGAAATGGCCAGAACCCTTCAGGCGGCGGTGCTGCCCCAGGTTGAAGTCCGGCA
>DASXMC010000406.1:0-2168 GCA_036495885.1 Allostellaceae bacterium
GACGACGCGTCTCTTCGGCCTGCTCAACATTCCGATCATCATGACCAACGACGATCCGGGAGTGGCGCTCGACAAGTTGCGCCGCGGCGAGATCGCGGCGCTCGCCGTGGTGTCCGGCCGGCCGGCGCCGATATTTCGCGGTTTGATCGGCGAAAACAACCTGCATTTCCTGGCGTTGCCGCTCAACCCGGCGGTCACCGCCTCCTATGTGCCGGCGCGGCTTACCGCCGACGATTACCCAGCGCTTATTCAATACAACCGGCCGGTGGATACCGTAGCCGTCGGTGCGGTGCTGGTCGTCGCCAATCTGCAGCCCGCATCCGATCGCTATCGTAACGTCGTCAACTTTGTCGATGCGTTTTTTACGGGCTTTCAGTCGCTGTTGGCGTCCGGTCACAATCCGAAATGGCACGAAGTCAATATCGCCGCCGAACTGCCCGGTTGGCGCCGCTTTCCCCCGGCCGCGGATTGGCTGCAGCGCAACGCACCTTCTGCCGGCGAGCCCAGCGAACAGGCGCTAAAGGCGATCTTCGCTCGCTTTGTCGACGAGCGCCGGCAGGCGGCGGGAGGCGTTCCGCTGAGCCAGCAACAAAAGGACGATCTCTTTACCCAGTTCGAACGCTGGCAAAAGGGCCAGGCCCACTAGCGCCCAGGCGCCGCCGGGACGAGGCCGAGATGATGCGAACGCCTGCGGACGGGGAGCGCGCCGGCTTCTCGGCTGCGGGAGTGCTGCGGCGTACCCTGCTGGCTGCGGGCGGTTTGGCGGTCCTGCCGCTCGGCATTCGTCGCGCCGGGGCTGATCAGGCTGCCAAATATGGTGGTGTGTTGAAGTTTGCGGTTGATGCCGAACCGCCAAATTACGACTGTCACGCCAATCTATCTTTTGCAACTCTGCATCCAGTCGCACCGCATTACTCGACCCTTTTGAAATTCGACACCGCGAACTACCCAAACATCCAAGGTGATCTTGCGCAATCGTGGACAGTCTCTCCCGACCGGCTCACCTACACGTTTAGACTGTATCCGAATGTCGTGTTTCACGACGCCTCGCCCCTCACCTCGGAGGACGTCAAGGCGAGCTATGAGAGGATCGTTCGGCCGCCCCCTGGGGTGGTCTCGGTGCGCCGGGTAAATTATGCTGCCATCGGTCCGATTGAAACGCCCGATCTTCTGACGGTCGTTTTTCACCTGAAATGGCCGGAAGCGGCGATGTTGGAGAACTTCGCTTCCGAGTGGAATTCGATCTATAGCGCCGCGAGGCTGCGGCAGGATCCGCTGTTTCCGGTCAGTCATGTGCTGGGCTCCGGGGCCTTTAGCTTTGTCGAGCACGTCAAGGGCGACCATTGGACGGGCCAGCGCTTCGATCGCTATTTCAAAGCGGGCAGGCCGTTTCTCGATGGCTACCGGGCCGAGTTCGTGACCGGTGCGAAAATGATCAAGAGCTTTGAAGACGGTCGCATCATGGCTAATTTTCGCTTCATCAGCCCGAACGAGCGCGACCAGCTGGTCGCCGCACGGGGCGATCAGGTCGCGGTTTACGAGAGCCCGACCTTGTTGAATCTGCTGATCGTGTTCAACACCCGACGCCCGCCCTATGATGATGTGCGGATCCGGCGCGCGCTGTCGCTCGCAATCGATCGCTGGGGCGGCGCCGAGACGCTGTCGGAAAAAACCGTGCTCAAATTTGTCGGGGGATTGTTGCGGCCGGGGTTCAGCATGGCCACTCCGGAGGCGGAGCTCGATCGGCTGCCGGGATTTTCGCACGATGCCGCCGCCGCACGCGCCCAAGCGAAGCAGCTCCTCGCCGAGGCCGGAGTGCGGGAGCTCACCATCAAGCTGACCAATCGCGACTTACCGATGCCGTGGGTTCCGGGAGGTGATTATGTTGCCGCCGCGTGGCGGGCGATCGGCCTCGATGTCGAGCAGGCGAAGTTGAGTCTGAAGGATTGGACCGCGGCGCTCGCCAACGGCAATTTCGACGCGGCGATTGATTTTACCGGCGATTATTTCGACGACCCGACATTGCAATTGACAAAATACGTGTCGCGCGATCTTTCGCCGGCAAATTATTCATCGTCGACCGACCGCTATCTCGACGCGCTCTACATCGGCCAGGCGGTGACGCCCGACCCGCGCCGCCGCGCCGCGATCGTCCGGGAGTTTGAGCG
>DASXMC010000407.1:0-6105 GCA_036495885.1 Allostellaceae bacterium
CGGCAAGGCGCATTACTATCCGCGCGCGCTGTGCCCGTTCTGCTTCAGCGACCAGACCGAATTGCAGCAGGCGTCGGGCAACGGGGTGATCTATACCTACAGCGTCATGCGCCGCACCCCGGTCCCCTATGCGATCGGCTACGTGACCCTGGCCGAAGGCCCGACGATCATGACCAACATCGTCGATTGCGACCTCGACCAGATCCGCATCGGACAACCGGTCCGCCTCGTCTTCAAACCAAGCGACGGCGGCCCGCCAGTGCCGATGTTCACCCCAGTGTGATCGCTCGCGCGATGGAGATCTATGATGCAAATGGTCAGCTGATCGCACGGTCCTCTGATGTCAGCAAAACGCCCTTGGACGAAACTCGGCAAGCGGGCGAGCGCAAGCGAGAGGAATGGCTTCTCGACATTGCCAAGAGGAGCCGAAGCGAAGGTTGGGGAATTGAAAAGGCTCGCGAGATTGTCGACGCAGAAATCAACGCTACTCCAAATCTGCGTGCGGGGGCTGTAGCCGCTAGATCTGAAGGGCTACTCGCATGTGATTCTTCAGTGCGCTCCGAGTTTGAAAGACTTCAGCAACTCCGAGACGAGGTTTGGCGTCTCGATCAGGACTTCTTGAAAAGAGTAAAGCACGGGCCATCGCAGCTTTTAATTGATATATTACGGAGGCAATCGAGGGATAATGAACGTAAGTACGTAGCAACGACGGATACTTACTTGGATTTTATGCACTGGCAATACGCATAAGATAGTTGCGCGGAGCCGGTAGGATGGGCTGAGTGCAGCGGCGCCCATCGATAAGTGCATATAGTTGTGGTGATGGGTTCCGCTATACTCAACCCGTCCTAGGATCACATGGCCGTTAGCACGAGTTCGCGGGGACGTCCCCAACAAATGAGTTTGACCAATGAACTGGCGTGAAAGGATCAGCATCGATCCGCGCATCCACCACGGGAAGCCCTGCATCAAAGGCACGCGGATCCCCGTCAGCGTAATCGTCGGCAGCATCGCCAATGGCGATACGCGCGAACAGATCATTCGATCCTGGCCGCAACTGACGGCCGAGGACATCATCGCGGCATTGAAATTCGCCGCGAAGGCCGCGAGCCGCGCCGATGTCGCCGCGTTGCAAAGCGATGCCGAGTAGTGTCTGCGCGGTTGAAGGTGGACGAGAACTTGCCGAGCGAGGTTGCTGAGTTGATGAATCGGCGTGGATGCGACGCTCTGACGGTCGCCGATCAAGGCTGGCGGGGAATGGCCGATGATGAGCTCTGGGGACGAGTTCAGACCGAGCACCGCTGGCTCGTAATTGCGGACAAGGAATTCGCCGATCTGCGTCGTTACCCGCCGGGCACTCATGCCGGGCTGATCTTGCTTCGATCTTTCGAGGAAAGCCGGGCGGACTATGTGCGGCTGGCCGCCGTCGTGCTCGCTCGCGTCAAATTGGACGAAGTCGGTGGTGCGGTTGTCGTCGTGACCCGGCGCAGTGTTCGCGTCCGCCAAAATTCTTGAACGAAGGAGACCCATTCATGGACACGCTTGACGCTAATATCTCGAACCGGCCGGCGCACATCAGCACACAGGAATGGCGGGTGCGGGTCGATCTCGCAGCCTGCTACCGGCTGATCCATCATTTCGGCTGGGATGATCTGATCCTGACTCACAACTCGGCGCGGGTGCCGGGCGAGCCGAACCATTTCCTGATCAACCCGATGGGGCTGATGTTCGACGAGATCACCGCCTCGAACCTCCTCAAGATGGATCTCGACGGCAACCTTGTCGAACCCTCCGAATACGAGGCCAATCGCGCCGGCTATGTGATCCACAGTGCGATCTATCTAGGTCGGCCCGATGTCGAATGCGTGATCCACACCCACACTGAAGCCGACATCGCGGTGGGCGCCCTCGAAGAGGGGCTCTTGCCGCTCTCGCAATGGGCGATGCGGTTCTACAACCGGCTCGGCTACCACGATTACGAGGGCGTGTCGCTCGACCTCGACGAGCGCGAGCGGCTGCAGCAGAGCATCGGCAACCACCCGGTGCTGGTGTTGCGCAACCACGGCCTCCTGGCGACCGGCCGCAACGCCGCCGAGGCGTTTTCATACACCTACCATTTCCAGCGCTCGGCCGAGGCGCAGCTCAAGATCATGGCGGCGATCGCCGCCGGGGCCAAGATGGTGGTGCCGTCGCCCGAGACCTGCGAGCGCCAGGCCGCTCAGTTCGACAATGCGGTCAACACGCCGCGGCTCGGCGGCCAGCGCGAATGGCCGGCTTTGCTGCGTCTGTGCGACCGGCTCGACCCGAGCTACAAGAACTGAGGTTCCCAGGGAGGGCCGCTTACGGACGCGGGCCGAGGGTGGCCTCCCTCCGAAGATCAGCGATAGTCGCAATCAATGGTGCGGGCACTCCCGGCGCTGATAGTCGACCTCGCGCAGCCGGTGCTCCAGGTGCTCGCGATCTTCGCCATATGGCGTATGTTCGAGCCGCTCGTAAAGCTCGTGCGCTTCGTGCCGCAGCGCTTCGCAATGTTCGCGGTAGTCCCCGCCCTCATAGCGGGGCGCCGGGTATCCCGAAGAAGGATAACCCGGGGCAGCATATCCGGGCCCGGCATATCCCGGACCGGCATAGGCCGGAGGCCCCGACCCCGGCGCCACCGCTCGTCCGCCATTGCATTGCAGTTGGCCGTTGTTGTTCCCGATGTCGCCGACACAATGAGAGATGTCGAGAGCGGTTTGCCGCGCCCTGCCACCCGAGCCGCGGCAAACCGCAGTCAACGTCCGACCGTACACTCGAATATCCCTGCAGCTTTCCCGGTAGGAGCCTGGCGGCAGCGCTTGCGCGAATGCCGAACATGACAAACCCGCGAACGCCAATGCCGCGAAAACGCCGCCGATGCGCTGCATCACGATCTCCGATCAGGTGGTGACGCCGACAACGGACCAGTCGGCATGGAAAGTTCCACACAGCCGATCGAGCACCGGACTTCGCTTAAGCAGCGGCGCGTTTAAATTGATCGCTGTAAGGTTTTGTCTATGGGATAGCGACGAAGCTCAGCACCGTCGCCGGCAGCGGCCCCGTAAGACAAGCATGGCCCAACCCGGTCCCGCTGGTGCGGGTCACGAAGCTCGGGTTCAGCATCCGGGTCAGATCGACCACCGCCAGCCTGCCCGGCGGCAGATGGCTCACCGCCCCACTCGTCCCCCAATCCGCCAGCACGGCGAGCGCGTCGCCCGCGGGGAAGGTGGCCCCCTCGCTGACATACGCAGTCGTGGTGTGCGGATCGTAGCCGTTGGAAAAGCCATTGCCGATATTGCAGCTGACCCAATCTTGGATCGCCGGGGTGCCGCTGCCGGAGGTCGTTGGAAGCGCCACGGCGGTGATCGCGTCGCCGCCGAACTCGCCGGATAGGATCCCGGTATGCGTACCCTGCGCCACCGAACTGCCGCAGGCTCCCGCGGACAGGGACGATTCTGACAGGCTCTGCAGCATCGACGGCGCGGTCCAGGTGCCCCGCGGCGGCGTCCCGACCGGAGTGCTGAACTTGGTCTGCGTCAGATCGGCGACGACCACCTGCGATGGGCTGGAGAATTCGGCCGGGGCCAGCGCGATCCCGGTAGAGCAATCCTCGGCGGAGGAGTCGAGTTCCTCGCCGCCGAGACCGGGAATTGCCTGCTCGTAGAACACGGGAGAGCCCGGGGTCGATATGTCGGCGAGTTCGTAAACGTTGTTTTCGGTCGCCGACAACAACAGGTGGTGGATCGGGTCGATCAGCGGGTCTTCCGAAATTTTTCCGTAGGGCGACGAGTACGTCCAGAAGGGCGTCGGCGTCGCAGGCGCCAGGTTCAGCAGCTCAAAGCCAGGAGCGGCGCCTGCTATACCGAGACCGATCAGCGCATAATTGTCGGTGGCGTCCATCGCGATGCCGCAGTTTGTGCAAGAACCGCCGGAGAAACTGGCGGTGCCGCTCCCGGCACTGGTCAGCGGACTACCGATGGTGGTCCCCGAGAGCGAGTAATAATGGGCGTTGTTTGCGGTGCACAGGGTCTCACCGGTCACCGGGTTCGAGGCGCATGAATTGATAAGGTCGGCGCCGGTCGGGATGAGCGCCGGCGCGATACTGCTGCCCTCGAGGTTGGCTACGGAAAGGCCGGGGGACCCAGTTCCCCAAGCGCCCTTCGGCACGTAGGAAGTGACATTGGTCCCGCGGACCAGCACGGAGAGTGAGCCCGAGGCGAGGCAAGACCCGGGCGGAACCACCGGGACGGTAGTGCAATTGCCGGTGGCGCCATAATATCCCGTATAATTTGCTCCGCCATCGCCGGTGGCCCCAGCGATTACATACGCCCGATACGCCTGTGGGGTGCCGGCATGTTGATATATGCTGAACTGGAGATTTGCGTCGACCGGTTCTACATCAAGTGTATTATAATTTGTGCTTAATTGAGTGTAAACGGCCGCTCCCCATTGCCAATTTACTTGTAGCGGAGGGGCGGCGGCGGAGGAAAATGTGCCCTGCCAGCTGACCGGAGCAGTGCCGCCCGGCAGGCCACCCGCCGGCACCGGCAACGCCACGGCATCGAGGAAAACGTTGCCGGCCGAGTACGCGCCGGCGTAGACCGTCGTGGTCCAGGTGCCGGGCGCGGGCGTAGGACTGAACGTCGTGGTCGCCGATCCGGTCCCGGGCATCCAGATGATGGACGCATTGGGCGCGGTCACCGGGGGCAAGCCAGGCAAAGTAATCGTCACCCCGCTAAAAGAAATCGTCAAAGGCGTTGTTAGTGTGCTGGGGTCGAAACTCGGTAAAGCGAAGACGCTGTTGAACCAGATGGTGTTGCCGGCGGCGATAGGTGTACCGTTGAAGTTTGACGAAATCTCGCAGCTTGGTGTGGAGCCAGCGGCCACCGGCAGGCACGTCAGGAGCAGCAGTATCGCGAGGGTCGGCAGGCTCGTCTTGCGAAACAGGCTCGTCCTGCGAAATAGACGTCCCATCGGATTTTTCCCACAGGCATAAAGCCGCTAAAACTTTAAACGTATCTGCAACTTTTTGGCAATTGGCTCGGGCCTCAAGCATCAAAGAATGACCTATGGTTTTCACCATAGCCGGTTGTTGGCCACCGCATTCGAGGACGCGCGGCGGCACCGGTTTTGAATGGCTCGGGCGGAAACGCTTCCCTTACAACGCAAGGGGTGCAACTCTTCTCTCCCAATTTGCTCCATCGAAATCGCGAGGGTGATCCAATGAAGATCTCCGGCATTCGCGCCGATATCGTGGCCCTTCCGGCCGACGAGCCGCTTGCCGGTGCGGCCGAGAACCCGAACGGCACGCGGCTGATCGTGCCGGTCGAAGTCGAGACCGACGATGGTGCGGTGGGAGTCGGCGCGACTTATTTCGGGGGCGCTTTGACCGGCAGCTTGAAGCGCGCGGTCGAGGAACTGGGCGCGCTGTGCGTCGGCGAGGATCCGGTGCAGGTCGAGGCGCTCACGGCAAAGTTGCGCGCCGCGGCGGGCTCGGCCGGGCCGGGCGGCATTTTCAACCTGGCGGTCTCGGCGCTCGATACGGCGCTGTGGGATCTGCGCGCCAAGGCGATGGGCTTGCCATTGTGGAAACTGCTCGGCGGGGCGCGCGACCGGGTTCCGACCTACGCCAGCGGCGCCCTGATGCGTGGGCTGTCGCTCGATCGCGTCGTCCAGGCCGCAGCGACGCTCAAAGAGCGCGGTTGGCGCGAGATGAAGACGCAGCTGGCGCTGCCCGGCGAGACGACGCCGGCCAAAGAGGTCGAGCGTATGCGGCGGGTGCGCGACGCGATCGGCCCCGACATCAAATTGATGTGCGACATCAACCAGCGCTGGCGGCCCGAGCAGGCGATCGACATCGGCCGCCGGGTCGAGGATGCCGGGGTTGGGCTGTTCTGGCTCGAAGACGTGACCACCGCCGATGATTTCGCGGGCCTGGCGCGGGTTACCGCCGCCTTGTCGACGCCGGTCGCGGGCGGCGAGTATGTCTGGGGCATCGTCCCGTTTCGCCACATGCTCGAAGCCCGCTCGGTCGATGTCGTGATGATCGACCTGGTGCGGGTCGGCGGCATCACCCAATGGATCAAG
>DASXMC010000408.1:0-3452 GCA_036495885.1 Allostellaceae bacterium
GGGCGGGTCAAGGCGCGCAACCTGAAGCCGGGGGCTCCGGTCGCAATGGCGATATTGGATCCCGACAATCCCTACCGCTATCTTCAGATCCGGGGCCGCGTGACTTCGGCAACCGAAGCCGGCGCCGACGCGCACATCGACCAGCTTACCAAAAAATACCTCGGCAAGGACACCTACCCGTTCCGTCAGCCCGGCGAAGTCCGCATCATGTACGAAATCGAGCCTTCCTCGGTCTCGGGCATGGGCTGAGCACGGCTCGCCGGGCGGGTGGTTTCGCCGGTTTTGAGGAAGGCGTAGAGGCGCATTACCGGAAGGGCACGGAACAAGCAATCTCGTGCGCCGCCAGCGCACAACCGATATCGTTCGCCACCGGGAGCCATTGCCGATGACCATGACCCATGCCCGCAACATCGATCTCCCAACGGCGCTCGCCGAAGCCGAGGAGCAATACCGCGCCGCCAACCCAAAGAGTTTCGCTCAGCACCGCGCCGCGTGCGCCGCCATGCCGGGCGGCAATACCCGCGCCTCGATCTACGTCGACCCGTTCCCGCTGACGATCGCGCGCGGCGACGGTGCACTGCTGTGGGATCTCGATGGTCACCAATACTCGGATTTCCTGAGCGAATTCACCGCCGGGATTTTCGGTCACTCGCACCCGGCGATCCGCCGGGCGATCACCGAGGCGCTCGATTACGGTCTCAATTTCGGCGCCCACAACGAGGCCGAGGCGCGGTTTGCCGCCGCGGTATGCGCTCGCTTTCCCGGAATTGAACTGGTGCGGTTCACCAATTCCGGGACCGAGGCCAATCTGACCGCCGTCAGCGCCGCCCGCGCCATTACCGGCCGCTCCAAGATTTTAGTGTTCGGCGGCGGCTATCATGGCGGCGTCTTTTACTTCCGCGGCCATGGCAGTGCGATCAACGCGCCGTTCGACTATTTGCTCGGCCGCTACAACGATCTCGACGCGGCCCTGGAACTGGTCCGGCCGCACCGTGCCGATCTCGCGGCGATCCTGGTCGAGCCGATGCAGGGGACAACCGGCTGCATTCCGGCCGAGCGCGCCTTTCTCGACGGGTTGCGCGAGCTCGCGGATGCGACCGGGGCATTTCTGATCTTTGACGAAGTGATGACCTCGCGCCTCGCCCCCGGCGGCTTGCAGGAGGTGCACGGCATCCTTCCCGATCTGACGAAATTGGGAAAATATGTCGGCGGCGGGGTGAGCTTTGGCGCTTTTGGCGGCCGCGCCGACATCATGGAGCGGTTCGACCCGCGCCGTCCGGATGCCTTTCAGCATGCCGGCACGTTCAACAACAATGCGCTGACGATGAATGCCGGCTATGTCGGCCTGACCGAGATCTACACACCCGAGCGCGCCCGAGCGCTGAACCGATCGGGTGACGATTTGCGCGCCCGGCTGAACGGGATCGCAGAGCGGCACCGGCTGGCGATGCAGTTCACCGGGCTGGGCTCGATGATGTCGGTGCACATGACCGACCGGCCGATCCGCTCGGAAGAGGATGCGGCGCGCGGCTCCAGCGAACTGCGCGACCTGTTCTGGTTTGATCTTCTCGGCTCCGGCATCTGGTTTGCCAAGCGCGGCATGTTCGCGCTGTCCATTGCCCTCGACAAGAGCGACGCCGACAAGCTCGCCGGCGCGGTCGAAGACTTCGCCCAAACCCGAGGGCGACTGTTTGCCGCCGCCGGTAAATCATCCGAAGAATAAGCTAGCGGTCAGAACGGACGTATGCTTCCCGGGATTGCTTCGTCGCTGCGCTCCTCGCAATGACAACCGTTACGGTGTCATTGCGAGCCCACGGGTCCGCGCTTTGCGCGGCCCGAGGATAAACTCCGCGAAGCAATCTCGATGTTACGGCGCCCGATGGTAAGCGTTAGGTTCGCACAACTAGGTCAGTCTTCCGACCGCCTCAATGGCCGTAATAGCTCGCTGTGCCATCGACCGATCCGCCGATGCGGATCGAGGTGTCGGTTCCCGGTATCAGGAACGAGCGCGGGAAACTACCGGGAGTAGGCGGCGTCGCCGGCTCGCCGGGTTGCTGGCCGGCCTGCGGTTGCGGCCGGGCGAGCTGGTCGATCCGCGACTGGATCGAGCCTTGGTCGTTGCGTGCGCCATTCGGCCCGTCCGCGCTTGCGGCCGGCGGATTGGCGAGGATGGCGCTCGCTGCGAACGCGCCGCCGACAAGCAACCCGATTGCACTCGATCGTCCTGGCCGGGCTTGGCCCGGGACCCCACGAGCCGCGACATGCTCACCCGCTTCCCGCGAATGCCCGGCCCAAGGCCTGACAAGACGATTAGGCTCGAGCTGATGGATCATCCCATTGCATCTGAGCGTTGGTGTCGTGCGCCGCAAGATCATCTGTTAACGCCGGGCAAATCTCAGACCTGGGCGAGGGCGAGCGGGGCATCGGCAAAGGCCGGCATAATCTCCTCGGCAAAGGTACGCAATCCGGCGATCGAAGCTCCCGGGGCGGCAAACAGCACGTGTTCGACCCCGCCCGCTTCGAGCTTTTTGAGCCGCGCAATGATCTCTTCGGGCGTGCCAAGCAATGGCGCGTCGTCGAGCACGAACGACTCCTCGTCTTCCTTGATGCGGGCATAGCGCTCCGCGCCCGGGCCGCGCGCCAAGTCGCCAATGTTTTTCAGCACCTGGCGGCGGGTAGCGACAGCACGCCGCCACTCCTCGTCATTGTGCACGATCTGCAGACCGCGGGTGACGCCGACCGACATCGGGTGCCAACCGCGCCCGGCCCGCTCGCATTCGGCGCGGAAGGTCGCGACCCGGTCGATGACAAGATCGGTCGGCGCGATCTGATCGAGCAGCAAATTGTAACCTTCGCGCGCCGCGCGGCGGATCGATTCGGCGCTGCCGGCACCGAGCCAGAACGGCGGATGCGGCTGCTGGATCGGGCTCGGCTCGACAACGACGTTGTCATAATGCCAGTGCTTGCCGTGAAACGAGAACCGGCCGGGCGCGGTCCACGCCTTGCGGATGACCTCGATTGCTTCGTCAAAGCGCTCACTGGCCTCTTCCGGCGGGATGCAGAACCCGGAAAATTCGTAAGCCCGATAGCCCTTGCCGACGCCGAAATCGAGCCGGCCGTTGGACAAGAGATCGAGGGTCGCAGCCTGCTCGGCCACCAGGATCGGATTGTGCCACGGCAGCACGACGACCGCGGTGCCGAGCCGAATGCGCTCGGTGCGCGCCGCGAGATAGGCCAAGAGACTCATCGACGCCGACACCTGGCCAAAACCGGTAAAATGATGCTCGACCAGGAACACGCTCGAAAAGCCGAGCCGTTCGGCCTCCACGACGTAGTTGACAAAGTCGTGATAGGCGGAGCTGTCGCCGGCCGGCCCGCCCTTGGCCCGCGCCCCGCCGAATAACCCGAATTTCATGCTTTACCCTCTGTTGCCCGGCCGGTCCGGTCTTTAA
>DASXMC010000409.1:0-4474 GCA_036495885.1 Allostellaceae bacterium
CACTTCTAGCCGATCATGACATCCTTCGGGCCGGTACCCTCACTGCGACATCCCGAAAAGGCTCATCGGCCCGACAGTCCGATCCTGCGCAAGCCCGACTGGCTGCGCGTCAAAGCCCCAGGTTCGCCGGAATACCGTGCAACCCACCGGCTGATGCGCGAATTGCAGCTCAACACGGTGTGCGAGGAAGCCGCTTGCCCGAATATCGGCGAATGCTGGAAAGAAAAGCACGCGACGGTGATGATCCTCGGGCGGGTCTGCACCCGCGCCTGCACGTTTTGTAATGTCGCGACCGGCCGCCCCGATCGGCTCGATCCGCACGAGCCGCAGCGTGTCGGCGAAGCCGTCGCCGCACTCGGCCTTGCCCATGTAGTTGTCACCTCGGTCGACCGCGACGATCTCGATGACGGCGGGGCGGAGCAATTCGCGCGCACGATCAAGGCGATCCGCAGAGCAGCACCCGCAACCACGGTCGAGGTCCTGGTACCGGATTTTTTGCGCAAGGAGGGGGCGCTCGAAACCGTCGCCGCCGCCCGACCTGACGTTTTTAACCACAATCTCGAAACCGTGCCGCGCCTTTACGCCGAGGTACGGCCGGGTGCGCGATATTTTCATTCGCTGCGTCTGCTGGATCAGGCCAAGCGGCTGGATCGGGCGCTCTTTACCAAATCAGGGATCATGGTCGGGCTCGGCGAAGACAAGACCGAGGTGCTGCAGGTCATGGACGACTTGCGCGCGGCAGAGGTCGATTTTCTAACGATCGGGCAATATCTGCAGCCAACCAAAAAGCATCACGCGGTGGCACGGTTTGTCACGCCTGACGAATTCGCCGGCTACAAGCGCTTGGCATTAGGCAAAGGCTTTTTGCTGGCCTCGGCTTCTCCGCTGACCCGGTCGTCCTACCACGCCGGAGAAGATTTTTCCCGACTGCGCGCCGCCCGCGTGGCGCAGCTCACCGCAGGCTGAAATCACCCTCTGATGCCGACCCATGCCGAGCGCCGAGTGCTGCCCTACACGCAGGAGCAGCTCTTCGATCTGGTTGCCGATATCGAGCGTTACCCCGAATTTTTGCCCTGGTGCCGCGGCGCGCGCATTCGCGAACGGCAGCCCCACCTCGTCGTCGCCGATCTGATCATCGGCTTCAAGATCTATCGCGAGCGCTTTACCTCGCGGGTTGAGCTCAGTCCGCCTCAGCGGATCGATGTGACCTACACCGAAGGCCCGTTTCGCTATCTGAGCAACTACTGGATTTTCGAGGAGGTGCCGCAAGGCTGCCGCATCGACTTTTTTGTCGATTTCGAATTCAACTCCCGTGTGCTGCAAAAGGTCATCGAGATACTGTTCGGCGAAGCCGTGCGGCGCATGGTGGGCGCTTTCGAAGGCCGCGCCCGCGATCTTTACGGTCCGCGCCCGCAGGCCGGCGCCGGCGGCGCCGCGATCGTATCAACCGCAGTCGAAACTGAGCCGCCTCGAACTGTCGGGAAGAACTCGCGGGTGCCGCGGGGCTGATCGCGAAATACGGAGCCTCGGCGCGCATCAGTGCTATCGATCGGGGAGCGGTTGCACCATCGCGCTTAAATCCGCGCGTGGCGGGGCTTATGGTTGCGCAGAAACGATACGCAACCGGGGGATCCCACCATGCCTCAGAGAGTGGATTTGTACGCCAGCGTTGGGCCGCAGCTGACCCATTACGATGTCGACGTCGACAATGCGACGCTGATGCGCCGCGGCAGCGTCGATCTGCTGGCCAACGTCCATTACGCTTGGCCGCATGCCGGGCGCGGCTATCTTTATGTCGCGTCGAGCAACAGCGCCTCGGGCATCGGCGGCTTTGTCGGCGACAAGCACCATGTCAGTGCGTTGCGCATCGATGGTGCGAGCGGGGAATTAGCGCCGCACGGCGCGCCGATAGCACTGCCGACCCGGCCGATTCACATGACGAGCGACATTCCCTCGCGCCATTTGCTGGTCGCCTTTAGCAACCCGAGCGGCCTCAAGGTCTACCGTGTCGATCCGGACGCCACACCTGGCGCCGAAATCGCGCAACGCGAGGCGATCGACCCCGGCATCTATGCCCACCAGGTTCGGGTCAGCCCCGACAATCGCTTGGCGATCCTGGTGACGCGCGGCCATGACGCGGCGGGGGCCAAGCCCGAAGAACCCGGAGCGCTCAAGGTGTTCCGCTACGAGGACGGGCTGTTGTCGGGCGAGGTTTCGATCGCACCCGGCGGCGGCTATGGATTTGGCCCGCGGCATCTCGATTTTCACCCGACAAAGCCCTGGGTTTACGTGTCGCTCGAGCGCCAGAACCGGCTCGACATGTTCGCCATCGACGGCGGCCAATTGTCCCCCGAGCCGCTGTTCAGCAAACCAACCTTGGCCGATTCCGACCGGATCCGCGGGCGGCAGGTCGCCGGCACCGTCCATGTCCATCCGAACGGCCGTTTTGTTTACGTCGCGAACCGCGCCTCGAGCACGGTCGGTGAGGGCGCCGAACGCGTCTTTGCCGGCGGCGAGAACACGCTCGCCGTGTTCGCGATCGATGCCGAGAGCGGCGAACCGAACCCGATCCAGCATGTCGATACGCGCGGGATACATTGCCGAACCTTCCACATCGATCCGAGCGGCCGGCTTTTGGTCGCGGCGCACATCATCGGGTTGCCCGTTACAACCGATAGCGTGATCCGCAACGTGCCGGCGTGCCTGTCGCTGTTTCGCATCGGCGCCGACGGCACGCTCGATTTCGTACGCAAATACGATGTCGATGTCGGCAACCGGCAGATGTTCTGGATGGGAATGGTATAGGTGTCCGGGCGGACGGCCACCCCCTCGGTAATGCAACGAAGGCCTTGAACCCCTACCTTCGCCGTCTTGGTCGCCGCCCGGACACGCCGATAGCAACGACAGAATAGGTCGGTAAAATGGCGGATTTGGTCAATTCTGTGACAGGGGCCAATTGCCGGCAGACCATGGTGGCGATGCGCGATGGAGTGCGCCTCAACACTTTTGTCTTTTTGCCGGGGGAGGGTGGGCCGCGCTGGCCGGTCATTCTGCAGCGCACGCCTTACGGCATCGCCGCCGCCGATGCGCGCGACAAATTCGACTCCAGCAAGGCGTGGCTGCCGAGTGAGGCCGAGCCGATGCGGGGCTCGATCCTGCGCGGCTGGCGAAACATCGTCGCCCATGGCTATGCCGCGGTCTACCAGGACACCCGCGGCCGCCACGGCTCGGAAGGCGAAGACCGCGTCTATGCCGATGATGCGGCCGATGGCCACGACACGCTCGAATGGATCGCACGCCAGTCTTGGACCAACCAGCGGGTCGGGGTTTCCGGCTCGTCGGCAGGCGCGACGACCGCGTTTGCCGCCGCCTCGACGCGGCATCCGAGCTTGCGTGCCTTTTTCGCGCAAGCGGGCGCCTCGAGCATCTATGACGATGTCGTCTATGAAGGCCAGTCGATCGAGATGGAGCGGCTGTGGCTGTGGGTCGCGCGCAACATCCCTGGGCTTTCGGCCTCGCATCGCGAGAAGGTCATCGAGCGCCTCGGCATCGATGCCGCCGGGTTTGAGGCCGCAGCCGCCGCGTCAGCCGCGCGCTATGCCCGGCTGGATGCGGCGCGCGAAGCCGAGCCGCCCTTTGTCGGCTCCGCCGATTGGATGCGGCTGCCGTTGACTCGGTACCCCGATTTTGCGACCGGCCAGCCCTTTCTCGACGAAATCATTACCCATCCGGCCGCGGACGCGTTTCGTGCCGCGCATAATTTTCGCCGCACGATCGACATTCCCGGGTTTCACGTGACGACCTGGTTCGACATCTTTCAACTGAGCGTCATGGCCGCGTTCAGCGAAATCCAGGCGCGCGCCGGCAATCAGAAATTATGGATCGGCCCGAACGAGCATTACTTTGTTTATCACAATAATTTCTGGCGCCAGGATCCGTATTTCACCTGGTTCGATTATTGGCTGAAGGGCGAGGACAACGGCGTGATGGACGGGCCGGCGGTGTCTTACTCGCCGCGCGCGTGGGTCGACGATCGCGAAAACTATACTCCGAGCGACTGGCTCGGCGCCGAGCGCTGGCCGCCGCCGGGCTCCCGGCCGTACCGGCTCTACCTGCGCGGCAACGGCAGGCTCGACGCCGCCGCACCCGGCGGACCGCCGCGGAGCTACCGCTATGACCCGCACCGGCCGATCCCGACCTTGGGCGGGCGCAACATGCTGATTTCAGCCGGGTCGCGCGACCAGCGGCCGGTCCGGGAATTGCCCGATTACGGGCTCGTCTACCATGGCGAGGAATTGGCGCGGCCGCTGACAATCGCCGGCAATGTGCGTGCGACGCTCCATATCCAGTCCGATTGCCCCGACACCGATTTTGTCGCCAAGCTGATCGATCGTCACCCGGACGGCAGTGCGATGCTGATGATGGACGGGATCACCCGCGCACTTTATCGCGATCCTTCGGGCGAGCCGCGCGC
>DASXMC010000410.1:0-3155 GCA_036495885.1 Allostellaceae bacterium
GTTCGGCGGCATGTGGATCCTGTCGGCGCTGAGCGGTCACGATCTCGGCGGCTATGGCGTTCTCGGCTTCTGGTCCGCCGTCGTCGTGACCGCCGTCTGGAGCCTCGTCGTGATCGAACTGGCCAAGCGCTCGTCACTTCCCGCCGAGGAGACGGGCAGAATCCTGGCCCAAATCGAACGTACGATGTGATCCGCTGCAGGCGCTGCCCAACCTCAAAGCCGTGGAGCGGCCTCAATAAGAGCCCGCCCACCTCTGATCGACTGCGCTAAAGCAGCCGACGAGGCCGTTGGCAAAGTGCGCGGCAACTAGGCCGACCTGATCGAGCCGTCGACAAGTCCGCCCGGCGCGCGGCTTCAAGACGCTGAGGATGGCCCCCCGCCGTGCGCGGGGGCGCCAACCGCGTGCTCGAGGCCGATCTCCACGGCGACGAGGGTGACGCTCACACTCTACGATCTGCCTTCCGGCTAGACCAAAATCTAACATTTGATACCCAGTCTATAGGTCGGCTCGGGGTGGAGATTTGCCGCTCCGCGGGTGTGCCTCGAACGGCCGCTGTCCGCCAACACCTGACAGAGCGCCAACGCCGACCGTGCTTCCGGAATCGGACGAGGCTCCTCGCCGCTCCTCCTCAGGTTCAACGGGCGGGCGAGGCCAGGCTGCCTTCAAACGTGGCGGCGAAACCGTCCGAGGTCAGCAAGCGCAGTGCCCCGCGCAGGGACTCGGATTCGGCGCTGCCGAATGCGGCCTCGAAGCCCCGCTGAGCTTTCGCCCATAGGGCATCGGTCTCGGCGAGCTTCGCGCGGCCCCGCCGCGTGAGGGTGATCAGCCGATTGCGCCGATCGTCCGCATCGACCGCGACGTCGACGAGACCGTCGCGCTCCAGCGGCTTCAGCGTGTGGGCGAGTGCACCGGAGTCCATCACCAGCGCCTCAGCAAGCTTGCCGACCGTTGTCGGCTCCGAGCGGCTGATCTGCGCCAGGATCGCACGCTGCGTGGTCTTCAAGCCGCTGGGAGCAAGCGCGGCGTCGTAAAGCTGTGAGATGCGGCGCGAGGCCTTGCGCAGCGCCGTGCAATTGCATCGGCTGCCCTCGCTGGCTCCTGCGGCCTGATCCTTCCTGCGTGCCATCCATCGCTCCTTTTAGTGCCGCCGACCCTTGACATCCATTATCAGCATATACAGCTTTTCTCTCAGAATGCAAGTATATGCAGATAATCGCCA
This sequence comes from Allostellaceae bacterium, assembly GCA_036495885.1. Classification (GTDB taxonomy): domain Bacteria; phylum Pseudomonadota; class Alphaproteobacteria; order ATCC43930; family CGMCC-115725; genus AP-15. The sequence continues at coordinate 1,221 of DASXMC010000410.1, forward strand.
CGGGCTGGTGACCGGCGAGCGATTTGACCAACCATCAGGAGAACAGACCATGCCACTCGTTCGCATCGACCTTCATAAGGGGAAGGATGCCGCCTACCGGCAAGACATCGGCCGTGTCGTCTATGAGGCGCTCGTCAGCGTCGGTGTGCCGCAGAACGACCGCTTTCAGGTCGTCGGCGAATATGAAGCCGACGATTTCCTCTTCGATCCCGACTACCTCGGCATTCACCGGAGCGACGATCTGGTGATGATCCAGATCACCTGGAACGAAGGCCGCACGGTCGAGCAGAAAAAGGCGCTCTACAAGGCCATCGCCGACGGGCTGGCGACGAAGCCTGGCATTCGGCCGGAGGATGTCTTGATCAACCTCATTGAGGTCAAGAGGGAGAACTGGTCCTACGGCAATGGCGTCGCGCAGTACGCGTCATGACTCGCAATCTTTTTGAAGAAAGGAGCCAGACATGACTTCGCATGGAACGCTTTTCGCGATCCCATTGATCCGCCGAACTCTCCTGTCCAGCGCCGCGCTCCTGACCGGCCTCGCCGTGCCCCTTCCGTTCGTGCAGGCGGCAGCGGTCGAAAGCCCAGTATCGGAGACGCACCTTGGCGAGGTTCCGCTCGCGAGAGGCACCACGCTCTCCATTGAACGCCGCGGGCAGGTGGCGCTGTTCGGACTTAACAGGCCGCAAATTCACAACCGCATCGACCCCGTTACCTATCGGGCGCTGGCGACGGCCTACTATGACTACGATCATGACCCGTCGCTGCGCGCGGCTGTCCTCTTCGGCCATGGCGATCACTTCTCGCGCGGAATCGATGTCGACGCATTCAGGTCGCTCGTCGCCACCCAGCAACCGTGGATTCCGCGCCAGGAGACGATCGACCCGCTTGCAAAGCGGCAGCCGTTCCTCTCCAAGCCCCTCGTCGTGGCGGTCCATGGCGATACTTGGAACATGGCGCACGAGCTTTTTCTGGTCGCCGATATCCGGGTCGCTGCTGCCAACACGAACTTTGGCCAGGACGAGAACACCCATGGCCGCTTTCCGGGCGGCGGGTCGACGATCCGCTTCGTGCGGGAAGCCGGCTGGGGCGACGCGATGCGCTACATGCTGACGGGCGATCATTGGACGGCTGCGGACGCCCATCGGATGGGAACCGTCCAAGAAGTGTTGCCCACACCCGATACAGCCCTCGAACGGGCGATCGAGCTCGCCGGCAAGATCGCCGACTGTGGTCCACTCGGCATCAAGACAACCTTGGCGTCCGCTCACCTCGTCGTGGACCCCGTGGAGGCGGCGGCACTGGCCCAGCTCGATGCGCAGTTCGGCGCCCTCTTTCACACCCGCGATTTTCAGGAGGGCCGCGTCGCCGAGGCTGAGGGCCGGCGGCCGGTTTACCAAGGTAAATGAAGCGGCGCCCCACCTTTCGGCCAAGCAGCAAACGGTGAGCAACTTTCATCACGCGTCCGCCCGCCACTCGCGCCGCGGTCAAACCGAATATCGGCCCGTCCGATTGGGGCGTCCATCCCCAGAGAGAGGCCGACTAGCTAGTAGAGGCCCGCGCGAAACTCATGGGTCGCGGTGAAGACGGACCATCTTCGTCTCGCATCGGCGCGACCCTTCTGATCACTCCCGAGCAATACCGACGATAGGAGTTGAACTTATGGGAAAGCTTGAAGGAAAGATCGCCGTCGTCACCGGCGGCAACTCCGGCATTGGCCTCGCCGCGGCCGAAGCCCTCGTTGCCGAAGGCGCTCACGTCTTCGTCACGGGGCGCCGACAGGCCGAACTGGAGGCGGCCGTAGCCTACATCGGCAGCAACGTAACGCCAGTGCAAGGGGACGTGTCCAAGCCGGAAGACCTGGATCGCCTTTATAGCCAAGTCACGCACGAGAAGGGAAAAATAGACGTCCTGTTCGCAAACGCCGGTATCGGC
>DASXMC010000411.1:0-2582 GCA_036495885.1 Allostellaceae bacterium
CCGATCGCGGCGATAAGAATGTCGGCCCGCCGGGCAATCGTCGCAGCATCGCGGGTTTTCGAATGCACCGTCGTGACCGTGCAGTCGGCGGCGAGCAGCAACGCCGCCATCGGCTTGCCGACGATATTCGAGCGGCCGAGCACGACCGCTTTGGCGCCGGCAAGCTCGGGCCGCGCCGAGCGCAGCAGGATGAGGCAGCCTTGCGGCGTGCACGGCACAAGACCGGGGATCCCGGTCCACAACCGCCCGACATTGAGCGGATGAAACCCGTCGACGTCTTTTTGCGGGTCGATTGCCGCGATCACCCGATGCCCATCGATCTGCGATGGCAACGGCAATTGCACGAGAATGCCGTCGACGCGATCGTCGGTGTTGAGGCCAGCGATTTCGCCGATCAGCACCGCTTCGCCGGTGTCGGCCGGCAGACGACGCTCGAAGGCGGCAAGCCCGGCGGCAGCGCAGGCGCCAGCCTTGGCGCGCACATAGCTGTGGCTCGCCGGGTTGTCGCCGACCAAGATCGTCGCCAGGCCTGGGACGAGGCCGTGCATCTTGCGCAGCAATGCCGCACTGTCGGCAACGCGTCGGCGCAGTTCGGCGGCGATCGCTTTGCCGTCGATGATGTCCGCTTCGGCCACGCAGTTCTCCCTGTTTCAACCCCGCAAAATCCGGTCAAATTAATACCGGGTTGGGCCGCGCAATGCTGCCAATATCCGGGTTGGGGCCGATCGGTCGGCCCAAGGCCAAAGGATAGGCCAAAGGAGGGGTATGCTGATGACGATGCGGCGGCAGATGCGGCAGCTGATCGGACGGGCCGGGTACACGATGGTTCCCGGCGCCTACGATCCGCTGACGGCGCGGCTTGTCGAGCAGGCCGCGTTTGAGGCGGTTTATTTGACGGGCGGCGGTTATTCGCGGGCAAACGGCTATCCCGACCTCGGCCTTTTGACCTTATCGGAAAACGTGCGTTTTATCGGGTTGACGGTCGAGGCGGTTGAAATCCCGGTCATCGCCGATGCCGACACCGGCTACGGCAATGCGCTGAACGTAATCCGCACCGTGCGCGAATACGAAAAAACCGGAGTCGCGGCCTTTCACCTCGAAGATCAGGTGGCGCCCAAAAAATGCGGCCATTACGAGGGCAAGGAGGTGATTCCCGTAGGTGAAATGGTGGGCAAGATCAAAGCCGCCGTCGACACAAGGCGGGATCCCGATCTGGTCATCATCGCCCGTACCGACGCACGCGCAATCGAAGGGCTCGACGCCGCGATCGACCGGGTCAACGCCTATCTCGAAGCGGGTGCCGATGTCGGCTTTGTCGAAGCGCCGCAGAACGTCGACGAATTGAAAATCGTCGGCCGCCGCGTTGCCGGCCCGGCCCTGGTCAATGTGTTCGAGGGCGGCAAGACCCCCATGGTGCCCGCAGCCCGGCTTGAAGAGATGGGGTTTCGCCTCGGCATTTATCCCTCGCAAACGCACCGCGCCGCGATCCGGGCGGCGCAAAGAGTGTTGGCCGCTTTGAAAGCGGATGGCGACACCGCCCGGGTCGAGGCCGATCTCGCCACCTTCCAGGAGCGTGAGGATGCGGTCGGCACCGATCGCTGGCGTGCCCTCGAAGAAAAATATTTGCGCATCGAATAAAGCCTTGGCGAGCGGGGCGCTTTTGCCGGCGAAATATGCTAATTGCTCAAAACTGCATTGCTGGAGCGATCAGGACGCATGAAGAGCGGCGTAGCCGGCGTGGCGCGGTCGATGGCACCGCCGGTGCGCGCCGGCAGCGGCGCCTCGCTCGCGATTCGCCTCAGCGCCGTGATTGTCGCCGCCACGACCCATGAGCCGCGGGTGCTGACGGTACGCATCGGCGATCCGCTCGACGCCTTGCCTTCCGGCCCTCTCGAAGTCGAGCATCGCACGCTCGAGGTCGGATTGCGCGCCTGGGTCGAGCGGCAGACCGGCCAGCGGCTCGGCTACGTCGAGCAGCTTTACACTTTCGGTGACCGCGACCGCGTCGAGACCGGCGACAGGCGGCCGAGCCGGGCGTTGACCGTGGCTTATCTGGCCTTGGTCCGAGAGGTGCAGCCCGGCGGGGCGGTCGAGGCCGTGTGGCAGAGCTGGTACCGCCATTTTCCGTGGGAGGATTGGCGGGACGGCAAGCCGGCCGCCCTGGATTCGCTCGAAGAGCGGCTGGTGCTGTGGGCGGATTCTGCCGCCACCGAAGCCGAGCGGCGGCTGCGCGCCGAACGCTTTGGCCTTACTTTTGCCGCGGCGTGGAACGAGGAGCTGGTCCTCGAACGCTACGAGCTGTTGTACGAAGCCGGGCTGGTCGAAGAGGCGCAGCGCGGCTGCGCCTTGGCGCTGCCCGGCGACGATGCCCCGGTTTCGGGTGTGGCGATGTTTGCCGACCACCGCCGCATCCTCGCTACCGCGATCGGCCGTCTGCGCGGCAAGATCAAATATCGCCCGGTCGTGTTCGAATTGATGCCGCCCTCTTTCACCCTGCTGCAATTGCAGCGCACGGTCGAAGCACTTTCGGGCGTGCGCCTGCACAAGCAGAATTTCCGCCGACTTGTCGAGCAGCAGGGCCT
>DASXMC010000412.1:0-3206 GCA_036495885.1 Allostellaceae bacterium
CGAGCTCAAAGACTTTGAGACGGTGAGTTTGCAGCTGGAGCACGGAACCTTAGGTCGCAACGCGCGCGACATTTTCCGCCGCTTCAGCTGGATCGTACGCGCGGCGCCGCGACTTTCGGTTACGTTGCACACGATGTTCGATGCCGCGGCGTTTGACTATGCGAGATGGCTGCGGGCAATCGCCCGGCTCAATTTTGCCGAAGCGGTAGCAATACGCTCAGACTATAATCGCATCCATCTGCTATCGGCCGGAATTGCGAGAAGGCTGCGGCGTGCCCAGCGGTTCAAGCCGGTTGCGATCGTCGTGCACACTCGGCGCGACCAGTGGCACATGAAGTATGTTCATGGCTTACGCAATGTTTACGACCATCCGTTGTCGTTTCTCAGCGAGCGCGAAGCTGCAGAGATCCGCAGCACCGCCAGCCGCCGCCGGTTCCCAATCCTCGACGCGTTGCCGACGAGGCCAAGCTCGTCGGGGTTTTTGGGTTTATTGGGCGCTATAAGGGGTTCGAGTCATCCGCGCCCTCCATCATCTGCCCGAAGACCACCATCTGTTGATCTTTGGCGGCATCCATCCAAACGAGATCAAGCCGCATCAACCAATCGATCCGATCGTCTCGGTGCTGTTTGACGCCGGCTTTGTCGACACCAGCGTCGCCGAGCGGATCCGCGCACCCGCAGCCGGCACGCCAACTGTGTCGGTTGCGGTCGACGGGTCGATGCGCGATCTCTTGATCCAGCATCCCAAAGATCTGTCGCGACGGGTCCACTTTCTTGGCGCTACCAGCGATGCCGATTTTCTGACCGGCATGGCGATCTGCGACAACGTGATCTTTCCGTATCTCGAAATCGGTCAATCCTCCTCCGGCCCGATTTCGCAGGCGCTCGAACTCGGTTGTCGGGTGATCGCCTCGCGCACCCACACCTTTCTCGAATTCGGCAAATACCACAAAGAGATGATCGAGTATTTCGATATCGGCAATCACCTCGAACTGGCGGCAAAAATTCTCGCCCGACCACAATACGATATCGCGGCGCGTCACCTTTCCCACAATGTCGACACCAACCGGGCGGTCTATATCGCCGCCAGCGTCAGCAAACCGCGGCATTCCCGATTTCTAGGCGCCGCCGCCGAATAGCGTTCGCCGAGTGGTGTAGGCGCCATCCTCGTTCGAAATCGGGGCCGGGAGATTTGGTTCAGGTCGCGGTCGACAGCGGCCGTGGTGCGGTCCTATCATATACGCGGACTATGATCTGGTTGCAGAGGTCCGCGCCCGACGCGGCTGAGGAGGAGAGGCAGAATGAGAAACGGTTTGCGCGCTTACGATGCCGATACCCATGTCAACCCGTGCGCCGAGGTGCTCGACCGCTACGTCGATCCCGGCTTCCGCGCGCGCCTGCCCGAACTGGAGCCGTATCGCCTGCCGAGCGGCCAACCGGCCAGGGAGCAGCCGCAGATGCACCAATATCGCGTCGGGACCAAATATTACCGCCGCGTCCTAGGCGAGAGGGCGCCGCTGGACACCTTTACCGGGCGCGAGACGCAATGGCGCGGCACCAAGATGCCGCGGTCAGGCGTCCAGGACGATCAATCCGCCAACCGCGTCGCCGATATGGATGATGAGGGTGTGGACACCCACTTCCTGATCCCGACCTCGTGGCTGAGCCTCGTCGGGCTCGACGATCCCGCGCTCGAAATCGGCATGATCCGCGCCTACCACCGTCACATGGCCGATTTCACCGCCGATCATCCCGACCGGCTGAAAAGCCTGATCGTGGCCTCGTCGCGCGTGGTACCCGAGGCGGTGCGCGAGATCCGCGAATGGGGCAAGTCGAAATGGGCGGTTGCGGTCTTGCCGTTGCTCGCCAAAGACATGCCGGCCGACCACCCCGACCTTTACCCGATCTGGGAGGCCGCAGCCGAGCACGATCTGGCAATCGCCAACCACAGCTTTACCTGGAACCCGCCCTACTACCCGGGCTATCTCGATCTGTGGGAGAACATCTTTATCGGCCGCGCCGCGGCTCACCCGTGGGGGGCGATGCGGTTTGTCGCCTCGTTCATCGGCGGCGGGCTCTTTGACCGTTTCCCGAGCTTGCGCATGGGCGTGCTTGAGGGCGGTTTTGGCTGGCTGCCGTTCTGGGCCAAGCGCCTCGACGAGCAGGCGGTCTATGTCGGCGGCACCGCTGATCTCAAAAAGAAGCCCAGCGAATACATGCAGAGCGGCCGATTTTTCTGCAGCATCGAACACCATGAAGGCGAGGACATGTTCAACCATGTCACCCAGTTCCTTGGTGACAACGCGTTGATGTACGCCTCGGATTACCCGCATTCGGAATGCCAGTTCCCGAATTCGGTCGACAACATCATCGCTTGGCAAAGCCTCAGCGGCGAGACCAGGAAAAAGCTGTTGTGGGACAACGCCGCCCACTTTTTCAAGCAGACCTGAGGCATCCTCAGGATTCGTCGCCCCGTGGAGAGCGTGTAAAGAAATCGAAATCGCACGGGAATTGTCATTCCGGGATGCCTCTTGGGCAGGCCCGGAACCTATGAACACCGCACCTCTTATATGTTCCTATACGCCGGTTTCATGGGTTCCGGGCTCGCTGGGGGTTCTCGCGCCCCGGAATGACCTCGTTTCACTTTTCTTCACACCCGCGCAGGCGGGGCCCGGCCAAGAGCCGGAGGAAATCGTCGGCGTCGCCATATCGCAGCGGCGATTACCGCGGCCGGCGGTGCGGTACGAGGCAAGCAAGCAAGGGAGGAGGAACGAGGTGAAAAACGGATACCGCGTCTTTGACGCTGACACGCATGTCAACCCGGCCGCCGAGGTGCTCGAGCGCTATGTCGACCCCGGGTTTCGCCCGCGGCTCGCCGAACTGGCACAATATCGTCAGGCCGGCGCCGAGGGTCACCACCATTATAGTTTCGGCAGAAAATTCTACCGGCGGGTGCTGGGGGAGGCGGTGCCACGCGAGGACTTCACCGGCCGCGGGGGCCAATGGCGCGGCGGCAAGCTGCCCCGGCCGGGGGTGCAGGACGATCAGGCCGAGAACCGCGTCAAGGACATGGACGACGAGGGGACGGACATCCACTTCTTGATTCCCGGCTCGTTCATGAGCCTGGTCGGGCTCGACGACCCGGCATACGAAGTCGGGCTCACCCGCGCCTATCACCGCCACATGAACGACTTCTGCGGACAGTT
>DASXMC010000413.1:0-6914 GCA_036495885.1 Allostellaceae bacterium
GATGCAGCGCGGGATCTTGTGGGCCATGTCGCTAGTGTTGAAATTCTGCATTAAGGTGCCGTTGTTGGAGAGCCGGATCTGCAATTTTTGCGGGTCCGGGACTTCGTCCTTGGTCACGATCCACGGCCCGATCGGGGCAAAGGTGTCGCGCGATTTCATGGCAAAAAAGCCCGGGGCCGGCAGACCGCGCGCCGAGCCGTCGATAAAGCAGCTATAGCCGAAGATGTAGTCCATCGCGTCGGCGGCTTTGACGTTGCTCGCGCGCTTGCCGATCACCAGCGCCAATTCGGCTTCGCCTTCGAAAATCGTCGCCGGCGCATCGGGCAATACCATCGTGTCGCCTGGTCCACAGATAGCGTTCGCCGTCTTTTGGAACGCATTGATCGGCGCCGGCGCGCTGCGGGTACCGTCTTCCATATAATTGACCGCCATGCAGTCGATATTGTCCGGCTTTGGCAATGGCGCCCGCAGCCTGACTGACGACAGCGGAACACCCTGCCCGCTCGCAGCCGCGTCTTCGAGCTTGCCTTTGTACTGATCGAAACGCGCGATCAGTCCGTTCATCAAATCGCCGGGCCCGGTGTGCGGGATGTCGCGCACCACCGCCGACACGTCGACGACACGGTCGCCTTTGACGACGCCCAATTTGTAGTCGTCGAAATACACCAGCTTCATTTGAGCCTCCGTTATTCCACAGGCACGAAGATGCAGTTGCGGATCTTGCCGTCGAGCGCTTTCGACAAATGCCCCTTGCCGGTCGTGTCCTCGACCAGCACCACCTCGCCGGCGCCGATCTTGCGGGCCTCGCCGTCGCTGGCGGTGATCTCGACGCCGGCGTCGAGATTGATGATGTACTGGCGGCGCGGGGCCGGATGCCAATCGAGGTCATAGGTCGGCGGCACCTCGCGAAAGATGATGCCGTTCGCCGGCAGCCGCTTTGAAAGCTTGCCGGAGCGAGTCTCCTCGACCCATTCGATCTCGATGTCGCGCCAATGCTATTGGCCGTTGGCGTCGGCGTAGAGATTGTGGATCCGCATGGCACCCCTCCCCTCGCAATGGGTTGTCGCGGCGGATACTAGCCGCGGACTCGAGCCTGGCACCAGCCCCTCGATGGGGCGGTGACGGACGGAGACTGGCCCCGGGGGAAAAAAGCGGGCGTTCCGCGGATTGCCGACCTGCGCGCTGCCGAAGTTGGCGCTGGGAGACGTAAATCGGCCGGTCGCCTATAACCGTGTTGGCCGGGGCGGCTTGTGGCCGGGTCCCGTTTTGACGATGGAGAGCTAGTTGGCCCAGCCGCCCGACGACGACAATCGGGACCAGTCGCGATCGCGAGCGCTGATCGGCCTCGTGATTGTCGCGGTCTTGGTCGTCGCCGCGGTTTACCTTGTGCACGCGCTGCGCAATGAGTCACAGCTCGAAGACTGCCTGATGTCGGGGCGATCGAATTGCGCGCCGATCGAGGTTCCCCCGGCCAACCGGTAGCCCTGGCGCAGCGCAACTGGGTTATGCTGAGTATCGTCAGCAGAGGATGGCAGGGCGCGAAATGATCGAGATTCCGGCGCGCAAGGGAAAGGCGGCGCGTGTCGGCCGCCGTGCCGCGGTCAAGGTCGTCAACACAACGGGCCAGCAGGTGGTCGATTTTTGGGCATTCAATGCCGCCGATTTGCGCGAATTCATGTCGATGGAGCACAGCCGCGTCGCCCTCGGGCACATCATCCCGAGGAAGGGCGATATTCTCGTCACCAATCAAAGGCGGCCGATCTTAACCCTCGTCGAGGACACGTCCGGCGGCGTCCACGACACCTTGTTCGCCGCCTGCGACCGCTGGCGCTACGAGCGCCTGGGCTATGCCGGCTATCACGACAACTGCACCGATAATCTCGCGGCCGCACTTTCCGAACTCGGGCTCACAGCGCCCGAGATTCCCGCACCCCTCAATCTCTTCATGAACATCCCGGTTATCGACGGCAACCGGGTCGAGGTGCGGCCGCCCGTCAGTCTACCCGGCAGCTGGGTTGAGTTGCGCGCCGAGATCGATTGCATCCTCGCGTTCTCCGCCTGTCCGCAGGACCTGTTGCCGGTCAACGGGCTCGCGATGCAGCCAACCCACGCCCACTTCGAAATCCTGGGATAACCTGCGGCGCCCACGCAATTGCGCAACGCGCGGCTCGAGATCGACGGAGTAGAGGCGGCGTCCTTTTCGAGAAATGTGTGCCCGTTGTCGCTTTCGCGTTACGAAAGGACCCGCTGTCCCGAGCGATGAGCAGGCGACATCCACCATTGTCGCCGCCATCCTTTTCCGGATAACCTTATGCGGCTTTTTGATGCGACCTTGAAGCGGGCAAAAGATCGGCAACGGTGCCCGGAGCGTCACCCTTCACAGCGGTACTAAGTTCGCGGCAAGCTTCGCCCCGCCAGCTGAGGGAGAAATCGTATAGGGAGGAGGACGAACAATGCTGGAGCTCCTCGAACAACAGCGAACTTTGACCACCAATCAGTGGAAGATCATTTCGGCCGCTATACTCGGCGACATGCTCGATTTTTTTGACTTCTTTCTGATCGGGTTCGTGCTCGCGTTCATTGTCGGGGCTTGGCATCTGACCTACGGCCAGTCGGCATGGATCCTGCTGTCGGCTGGCATCGGCGCCATTCCCGGGGCGTTTTTCTGGGGCTGGATGGCCGACAAGATCGGCCGGCGAAAGGTGTTCATCGCGACCGCTCTCAACTTTTCGCTCGCGACTGGCATCATGGCCCTGACCCCGGATCGCGGCGGCTGGATTTTCTTGAGCGTCTTTCGCTTTTTTGTCGGCGCCGGGGCTGCGGGTCTGGTCGTGGTCGATCTGCCGCTGGTCCAGGAATTTGTCCCCTCGTCCAAGCGCGGTTGGATAGGTGGTCTCGTCACCAGCACGGTTTCGGTCGGCGGCATGCTTGGTGCGCTGTCGGGGGGTTATCTCGAACCCTTGATCGGCTGGCGCGGACTCTTTGTCGTCGGTTTGTTGCCGGCTTTCTTCACTCTCTTGATCCGTGCCTGGGTCCCCGAATCACCGCGTTGGCTGATCCGCAAAGGTCGGCGCGAGGAGGCCCGCCGCTCGATCGCCTGGGCGCTGGAGGTCGACCCGGAAACCATCGAGCTGCCGACGACCCTGCCGGAAGCGCCCCATACACCCTGGCGCGCGTTGTTCAAATATCCACGAAGCATGGCGCTGACAGCGCTGACCGGCCTCTCACAAACCGCCGGCGTCGGGCTCGCCCTGTGGGCGCCGACACTGCTCAGAGTGCTCCTTAAGATTAATGGCAACACAGCATCATTGCTGATGTTCTGGGTCGGCATGTCGGCGTTTGCGGGGCGGTTGTTCTGCGCATTTCTCGCCGATGCGCTCGGCCGCCGCTGGTCGGGCATCCTCGCTTGTTTAGGCGGCGCGGTGACCCTGGTAGTCGCCGGCTATTATGCGAACGCTTTTATCGGGGCGGTGTCGGTATTCTGGCTGATGCTGATGGCGCACAGCTTTTTTGGCGGCGGATCCTACGCGATCATTGCCCCCTACATGGCCGAGGTGTGGCCGACCGGTCTGCGCGCGAGCGGCATGGGGTTCGGTTATGGTGTCGGCAATCTCGGCAAGATCATCAGCCCGCTCGGGTTGGCGGTGATCATTGGCACCTCGAACTTTGTCAAGCCTGCGGCGACACTCACCGCGATGGTGCCGGCAATGATCTTTCTCGCGTTTTGGGCGGTGCTGGCGGCACTCGCCTTCCTGCTGATCGGGGTCGAGACAAGGGGCCGGTCGATCGAGGAGATCGATACCGCGATCACCAAGCCCGCGACTGCGGCCGGGACTTCGGCGGCATTGGGGTAGACGCCGAGCCGAGCAACAACCACGGCCTGCTGCGATGCCGGTTCGACGCAGGCCGTGCGGTGCTTTGGCCGATAATCATGAGTCTTAAATCGATACTCGAGACAATCTCGCGCCAGGGTATTCCCCCAAGAGAGGCCCGGCCGGGTTTCGGCGATGCGCATCTTTTTTGTCTGCCAACGTGTCCCCTTTCCGCCGGATCGCGGCGACAAGATCGTCACCTTTCACGAAATCCGGCATCTCTCGCAAAAGCACGAAGTGCACGTTTTCTGCCTTGCCGACGGTGGCCAGGACCTCGCCAACCTTCCCGCACTTCGCGACTGCGCCGCGAGTGTGACCGCCGTCGCGGTGACGAGGCTGCGCAGCCGCCTGCGCTCACTTCTGGCGCTTGCCGCCGGCCGGCCGCTCTCGGTCGCAGCTTTTGACGAAGCCGAACTGCACCAGGCGATCCTTCGCAAATACGATGAGGTGCTGCCCGATCTGATCATCGTCTTTAGCTGCAATGTCGCGCAATATGCCGAACACTTTCCCGGCGTGCCGCGGATCATGCAATTTCATGATCTGGACTCGCTGAAATGGGCGCAATTCGCCGAGCGGAAACGCATTCCGCTGAAGTGGATCTACCGCATCGAAGCGCAGCGGCTGCTCGCTTACGAACGAGGCATCGCCCACGGTTTTTCGCATGCGCTGGTCTGCACCGCGGCCGAACGCGAGGATTTCGCACGGCTGTTTCCGGGTGCTGCGGTCTCGCTGGTCGGCAACGGCGTCGATCTCGAATATTTTCGCTCGCCGGGGGCTGTAAAGGAGCCGGGCTCTCTCGTCTTTACCGGCGTCATGGATTACTTCCCGAACGTCGATGCGGTAGAGTGGTTCTGTGATGCGATCCTGCCGCTTGTCAGGGCGCAAATTCCGCAGGCGAGGCTGACCATCTGTGGCAGTCGCCCGACCGCCGCGGTCCGGCAGTTGGCAAAGCGGGAGGGTGTGCGCGTCACCGGCTGGGTCCCGGACACGCGGCCTTATCTCGACACCGCGGAGGTCTTTGTGGCGCCGCTGCGAGTGGCTCGCGGCGTCCAAAACAAGCTCTTGGAAGCGCTTGCCATGGGTCTCCCGTGCGTTGCTTCGGCTATCGCCTGGCACGGCACCACCGTCGGCAGAGGCAACGGTATCCTTGTTGCCGACAACGCCGCGGAATTTCTCGCTCACGTGATCCGATTGCTGCGGGATTCTGCGTTTCGCGCGGAAACCGCAAAAAAGGCGCGGGAAGCGGCTGAGGCCCAGTACCGTTGGGAGGGACAGCTTGCGGCCCTCGATCGCGTCATAGCCGCCGTCACCGCTCAGCCAATCCAGGCACCGATCCCTCCAGCCTGCGCCTGAGGCGAGGCATTCGTCCAGACCTGTCCCGAACCGATATATCGCGCGACCGCGGCGGTGCGGTTCCTCCGACCGGTGCGCTTGTTGTGTCGGCCGGCAGGCCAATCTATCATCGCGTCAGGCGTATGGAGGAGCTTCGATGGCACAGTTCGCCGAACTCGACACCGAGGGCGAAACGCTCGATGCGACCCTAAACTATTTTGCCGACACCCGCGTGACCCCGGTCACGGTGGTTGCCGCACCAGGCCAATCCGACCAGCGCCTCGGCGGCGCCGCCTCCGACCCGCATCGCGTCACCTTGCGCAACGGCCGGCTCCATATCGGCGAGTTCGCGCTCGAGGAGACGGGATTCCGCTTTGTCGAGCACAAAACGCACGTCGCCGATTTCTATGACGAAGACGAAATCCGCCGGGTCTATTACCCGGAGATGGTAGCGCTGATCATGGCGGAGGCCGGCGCCAAGCGCGTTGTCGTCTTCGACCATACGTTGCGCACAGCCGATGATGAATTGCGCCAGGCGGCCAAGATCCGTGAGGTCGTGCGCCGCGTGCACAACGACTATACCGATTGGTCGGGTCCGCAACGGGTGCGCGACCTGATGGGCAATGAGGCCGAAGCGCTGTTGCAGCGCCGGTTTGCGGTAATCCAGGTGTGGCGGCCGATCCGCCATCCCGTCGAAAGCTGGCCGTTGGCGATCGCCGATGCGCGCACCCTCTCGGCCGACGACATGGTGGTGACGGAGCGGCGCTATCCCGACCGGGTCGGCCAAACCTCAGCGATCACCTGGAACCCTGACCACCGTTGGTATTGGTTCCCGCACATGCGGGCCGATGAGGCCCTGGTGTTCAAGACCTTCGAATCGCAGAAAGATGGCCGCGCCCGTTTCACCGCGCACACCGCTTTCGAGGACCCGACGACGGCGCCCCACGCGCGGGCACGCGAAAGCATCGAGATCCGGGCGTTGGCGTTTTTCTAAAGCGTATACATGTGCAGCGCGCGGCACCCGCATCATTTCCTCCTCTCCGCCCTTGCGGGTGGAGAGGGCAGGGCGAGGTGGGGGATTACGCGGAGTTGGCTGGCGCCCACCTCACCCTCCCGCGCTGGTGGCGCGGGCCCCCCCTTTCCCCCTGAAGGGCGGAGAGGAGTAAAAGCCTAAAGAAATAAGGGAGGCAATCGATGGAACGCGGCCACCAGATCGACATTCGCAATGTCGCGTTTTTTCGGCACGACTATGACGATGAGCACGCCGACCTTCGCCATCTCTACGAGCAGGCAAAGCTCGATCAGTGGAACGCGGCAACCGACATCGACTGGGCGCAGCCGCTCGACACCGATGGTGGGCTGATCGCCGATGACCTCGTCGACATCTACGGAACCAAATTCTGGGACCGCCTGACACCGCGGGAGAAGGTCGAGGTCAACCGTGCCGTGGCGCGCTGGCGGCTCTCCACCCTGATGGCGGGCGAACATGGCGCGATGCTGGTGTGCAGCCAATTGGTCGAGAATGTCGAAGGTCAGGACGCCAAGCTGTTCCAGGCGACGCAGGTCGTCGACGAGGGCCGGCACAACGAGGTTTTGCACCGCTACATGGCGTTGCGGCTCGAGGGACGGAATTACCCGCTCGCCAACAACGTCAAAGAGATCTTTGACACCCTGCTCGGCACCGGGTCCTGGTATCTGAAGACGATCGGT
>DASXMC010000414.1:0-2032 GCA_036495885.1 Allostellaceae bacterium
AAGGTATGGCGTCGGTGATCTTTCGGTTTTGGTCGATCCGTCGCCGCACGTCCGATGCCGACGCTCCCGCCCATCAAGCTCAGGCGAATATGCCCCCGCATACCGTCGCAGTGGTTCTGTCGCGGCGGGAGATCGTATCGATCTTGTCGGGTCTGGTGTTGGCGATGTTTCTCGCGAGCCTCGACCAGACGATCGTCGCCACTTCGCTGTCGACAATGGCGCAGGATTTGAACGGCTGGTCGCTGATGAGCTGGGTGGTTTCGGCTTATCTCGTGGCCTCGACGGTGACGACGCCGATTTACGGCCGGCTCAGCGATCTGTACGGCCGGCGACCGATCCTGCTGGTGTCGATCGCGATTTTTGTTGCAGCGTCGGTGTTCTCGGCGCTGTCGCAGACGATGCTGCAGCTGATCCTTGCCCGCACGCTCCAAGGTGTGGGCGGCGGCGGATTGCAATCGGTGTCGCTGGCGGCGGTGGCCGACGTGATCACGCCGCGCGAACGTGGCCGCTATCAGGGGTATCTTTCGAGCGTGATGGCGGCCGCGAATTTGTTGGGGCCGGTACTAGGGGGTTTCTTTTCCGATTATCTCTCCTGGCATTGGATTTTCTGGATCAATATTCCGTTTGGCGCGCTGGCCCTCGTCCTGTGCAATCGCAACCTGCGGCGCCTGCCGCGGCCGCGGCGCAAACCGGTTATCGACTGGCTCGGCGGGGCGCTGATCGTCGCGTCGGCGACGCCGATCCTGATCGGCGTTAGCCGGGTCGAGGCGGCGGGCGGCTGGGCCCAGCTCAATATCCTGGCGCCGATCGCGATCGGGCTGGTGTTCGCCGCCGCGCTGATCGTGCGCGAGCGCGAGGCGCGCGAACCGCTGATCCCGCTGCGGCTCTTTTCCAACCGCGTTTTCGCAGTCGGCACGGCGATCTCGTTCACCTGTTCGATGGTCATGATTGCGTTGATCATTCTGGTCCCGCTCGATTTCGAGCTGGTCGGCGGGTCGTCTGCAAACGGCGCGGGCTTCCGCCTGATCCCGATGACCGGCGGCACCGTGCTGGGCTCGTTCGTTGCCGGGCAACTGGTAACCCGCACCGGCCACTATCGGATCTTTCCGATCACCGGTGCGCTAGCGACGACCGCCATCTGCGCCGCGATCGCGGTTTTTGGTTTGAGCAAGGATGTGCTGCTGGGGACGGCGCTGACCGCCGGCCTCGGCCTGGCGTTTGGGCTGCAGCTGCCGCCGGTGGCGGTTGCGGTGCAAAATGCGCTCGAACTCGATGACAACGGCATCGGACTCTCGGTCATGATGTTCTTTCGGCTGATCGGCGGCGCCTTCGGCGTTGCCTTGCTGACCGCGATCCTGGTCAGCGATTTGAGTGCCGCTGCCGCGACGGTGCCGGGTCACGGAGCGCTCGGCGGCAACCCCGGCATAGCCCTCTTGCACCTCGACCAGGCAAGTTCGGTCGATCCCGCCTTGATGCACAGCCTGGCGCAAGTGTTGCGTACCGCCTTTTCCCATGTGTTCTGGTATGCGGCGGCGATCTCGGCGCTGACCGCGATCGGCTCATTCGCGCTCAAGGAAATTTCGCTGCGCGGCAGCTGAGCCAAGCTCAACCCTAGAACACTTCCGTTTCTGCAGCGCAATCGACGGGGAAATCACCAGCTTCACGGCCAAGATTTCGCCGATCGATCGCGATCGTTTTGATCTGAGACCAGAAACGGGAGGTCGGCAGCCCCGAGCCCCGGCGGAATTGCGAAGCGAACTGCCATCGCGCTTTAATGGCGCGGGCGAGAGGAGGGGAGCGATGTTGCGGATGCTCAAAGGCGGCAGGCTGATCGACGGCACCGGTGCGGGACCCGTCGATGCGGCGATCGTGGTCGAGGACCGGCACATCGCGGCCGTCGAAACTCGGGCCTACGGCGACTGGCCAGTAGAGGCCGAGATCATCGACATCTCCGGTATGACGATTCTGCCGGGTCTGATCGACTGCCACGATCATCTGGCGATGCACGGCTACGATTTGGCGCGCCGCTGGG
>DASXMC010000415.1:0-4275 GCA_036495885.1 Allostellaceae bacterium
GACAAGCTTGCCCGCCGCAAGGCCGAGATGCAGGAGATGCGGCCCTCGGGCGGCGGCAAAGTGCGGCTTTCGTTTTTCGGGCCGACGCGCGGACTGATCGGCTATCAGGGCGAGTTTTTGGCCGACACCCGAGGCACCGGCGTCATGAGCCGGATATTCCACGGTTACGCCGCGTACAAGGGGCCGATCGAGGGCCGCCGCAACGGGGTGCTGGTGTCAACCGCCGACGGTGCCGCGATTGCCTATGCGCTTTGGAACCTCGAAGAGCGCGGGCCGATGTTCATTGAACCCGGTGCCGCGGTCTATCAAGGCATGATCATCGGCGCCCATACCCGCGGCAACGATCTCGACGTCAATCCGTTGAAGGGCAAGCAGCTGACCAATATCCGCACCACTTCCAAGGACGAGGCGGTGCGGCTGACCCCGCCGGTGCTGATGAGCCTCGAACAGGCGATCGCCTATGTCGCAGACGACGAGCTCGTCGAGGTCACCCCGAAATCGATCCGCCTGCGCAAGCGTCTGCTCGACCCGAACGCGCGCAAGCGCGCGCTGCGCG
The DNA here is from genome assembly GCA_036495885.1 of Allostellaceae bacterium. Taxonomy (GTDB): domain Bacteria; phylum Pseudomonadota; class Alphaproteobacteria; order ATCC43930; family CGMCC-115725; genus AP-15. The sequence continues at coordinate 557 of DASXMC010000415.1, forward strand.
CCGCCGCCGCGGAGTAGCGCCACCGCCGTCGTTGGCGACGCGCGCTTCTTGGTAGTGACGTAGTGACTCAGTCTGGAATTTGGGCACCGACTTGCCCGGGCTTGGCCCGGGTATCCGCGAGAAGCCAATCTGTTGGTGCCGGGGCTCGTGGGTGGCCGGGCGCGACCCGCGGGCCAAGCCCGCGGGCTAACGGCCCACCGGCCAGGACCGCTCAAACTGAGATAAAATCGCTAAAGTGAGTCGGCACCTGCTTCTTGCCCTCGTTGAGCTGCTGGGCCTTGCTGGATTATACTTCCCTTGCTTGGAGCGGTTCGATCTGCAGGCGGATTGCCTGCAACCGGTGCTCAGGCGCGGATTGGAAGAAAGGTGCTGGGTCAAGCGATTGCGAACAGGAGGTGTGACGATGGCGGCGGTGCGGGCTCCGTTTTTGAAGACGCGGTATGGCGGCTATTTTCATCGCGACATCCCCGAGGAAGACGCCGAGCTGACCCATGTCGGTCCGGGCACGCCGTGCGGCGAGTATCTGCGCCGCTTTTGGCAGCCGGTGTGCTTCTCAGACGACCTGAAAGACCTGCCGCTGCGGCTCAAGATCATGGGCGAGGATCTGGTCGCGTTCCGCGACAAGAGCGGTGCGGCAGGGCTCCTGGAACTGCACTGCCCGCATCGCGGCACGTCGCTGGAATTCGGCCTGATCGGCGAGAAGGGCATCCGCTGCTGCTATCACGGCTGGCTCTTCGACGTCGACGGCACGATCCTCGAAACCCCCGGCGAGCCCGCCGACAGCACCTTGAGGGACCGGCTGTTTCACGGCGCCTATCCGATCCACGAAGCGCACGGCATCGTCTTTGCTTATATGGGGCCGCCCGAGCTGAAGCCGGCTTTCCCCACCTACGACACCTACAACCGGCCGGGCTATCGCATGATCCCGGGCCGGAAATACTGCTTTCCGGCGAATTGGCTGCAGATCCACGAAAACACGATGGACCCGGTCCATACCGCGTTTTTGCACACGATCGTCGCCGGTGCGGTCTTTACCGAGGAGTTCGGTGTGTTACCTGAACTCGAATATGTCGAGACCCCGATCGGCATGGTCTATGTCGGCTCCCGCCGGATCGGCGACAATGTCTGGACCCGCATGGTGGAAGTGGTGCTGCCCAACATTCAGCAGGTGGCGCCAATCTGGGAGACGGGCCGCGAAGAACGCACATTCAGCGGGCCGATGATGACGCGCTGGGCGGTTCCGCTCGACGACACCAACACGATGCTGATCGAATTCCGCCATGTCTGCGAGACCGATGACGTAACGACCCCGGCGTGGTGGGCCGACCGCGACATCATGCTCCCCGGCCAGCTCGCCGCCGACACTTATGACGATGGCCAACTGCACCCCGGCGACTACGAGGCCCAGGTCTCGCAGCGGCCGATCGCGATCCATGGTTTGGAGCATCTGAGCGAGACCGATCGCGGCATCAGCATGTTCCGCAACCAGGTGCGGCGCGGCATCCGCACGGTTGCCCAGGACGGCGACCCGATGGGCATTTTCCGCAGCAACGGGGCGGTGATCCCGACTTATTGCAACAACACGGTCGTGCGCCTCCCGACCGCAGAAACAGTGGCGATGGACAAAGAATTGATACGAGAAACCGGGCGCCGGCTCGCCCAGAGCTATCTCAAGGAACCGCCGCTGATGGCGGGCCGTTGACGGATGCCGCCGGCGGTGATGTCTCGACAGCGGTTGGCGTGTCTGGATTGACTTTTGTTCTCACGAGCCGCAATTTCCGTAACATGAGTGGAGAACATGGCGAGACTGTCGACTTGGCCTATATCGGCCGGGCCCTGCAGCGGCTGACGACCGAGGTTGCAAGCCTGCGAGACGACATGCGCGTGCTGACCGCTATCGTCCTGCGCCACGAAGAGACGCTGATCAGGGTGCTCGAACAGATCACAGCGATGGTCGCCCAGAATAGGCGCGTCGTCGATCGGCTGGGTGCGGTCGAGGACCGTCTGAGCGCGCTGGAGAACAGCGGGTGATGGGCCGCCCGCGCCGGCGCAGGCATTTGACTTTACTACACGCTGGTTATACCCGTTGCCCCGCCCGTGAATGCGGCCAGCGTCCCGGCAATATAGCGCATCCGCGGATGGCCCAAAAGGGCGACCCAATGCAAACCGGAACTGAAGGTTTATGAGCAGCAAACGCCAGGAACCCAAATACAAGGTCAACCGCCGCCTCGGGGTCAATTTGTGGGGCCGGCCCAAAAGCCCGCTCAACCGCCGTGAATACGGTCCGGGACAGCACGGCCAGCGGCGCAAAAAGCCATCCGATTTCGGAACCCAGCTCGCCGCCAAGCAGAAGCTCAAGGGCTACTACGCCAATCTCGGCGAGCGTCAGTTTCGCCGGCTCTATGAAGAGGCGGTGCGTCGGCGCGGCGACACAGGCGACAATCTGGTCGAGCTGTTGGAGCGGCGGCTCGACGCTGTCGTCTATCGCATGAAGCTGGTGCCGACCCCGTTTGCCGCGCGCCAGCTGGTCAATCACGGGCATGTCCGGGTCAACGGCCGAAGGGTGACGATCCCGTCCTATTCGGTGCGCGACGGCGACGAGATCGAATTGGGCGCCAAGGCAAAAGATATGGCGTTGGTTCTGGAAGCCGCACGATCGGGCGAGCGCGACGTGCCCGACTACGTCGAGATCGACCACGACCGCATGAAGGGTCGTTTTATCCGCGCGCCAAAGCCGACCGATGTACCCTATCCGGTATCGATGGAGCCCAACCTCGTTATCGAATTTTATTCGCGCTGAGTGGAAGAGCGCCGCGGGCGGGTCGGCTCGGTCGGCCGCCGCCGGAAATGTCGCCGAACCTCCGCACAAAAGCCGCGACGAGACGCGGCTTTTGCTGTTTTTAGGTCATCCTTCTCCCCGACTCCAGCGCCGGCGCGCAAACGGCGCGGTGCCCGGCGGCCGACGGGACGAATGCGATGCTCTTTGTACAACTCACAGTTGTCTTGCTGCTGATCTTGTTGAATGGGTTTTTTGCGATGGCCGAAATAGCATTGGTCTCGGCCCGCACTGCTCGGCTGAAGGCACAGGCCGAGGCCAATAACCGTGGTGCTGTCGCAGCCCTCGAGCTGAAATCGGATCCGTCGCGGATGTTGGCGACGGTGCAGATCGGCATCACCGTGATCGCGGTCCTGTCCGGGACCTTTGGCCAGGCGACGTTGGGCGCAAAGCTGCAGGCGGTCCTCGAACAACATCCGGGCGTTGTCGCCCGCTATGCCCATGCGATCAGCATGGCCATTGTCGTATTGGCGATATCATACCTGTCGCTCATCATTGGCGAGCTGGCGCCAAAGCGGATCGCGCTGTCTCATGCCGAGGGCATTGCCGCGGCACTGTCGCGCACGATGCGGGTGTTTTCCCGCATTGGCGCGCCGTTCGAATGGTTTCTGAGCGCCTCGACCGATCTGATCCTGCGGCTGTTGGGCTTGCACAACGAAGCTGCAGCCCCGGTCACCGACGAAGAAATCACCTTTATGCTGCGCGAAGGCACCGCGACCGGCCATATACCGCGAGCCGAAACCGAAATCGTCGAGATGGCGCTGCGCCTCGGCGACCGGCGCGCAAGCACGGTGATGACCCCGCGTACCCAGATCGAGTGGCTCGATCTCAACGATCCGGAAGAAGAAAACCGCCGCCGGATCCGCGAAAGCCCCTATTCGCG
>DASXMC010000416.1:0-1677 GCA_036495885.1 Allostellaceae bacterium
TCCCTGCTTGCCGCGGCGCGCTCAGCGCGCCGGCGGAGGTCTTGTCTCAACGGCTCACGACTACGCTCGCTTTCTTCGTATGCTGCTGGGAAACGGAAGCCTGGACGGCACGCGCGTCTTGAGCCCGGCCACGGTGGCCTATATGACCGCCGACCATCTCGGCCATTCCATCCGCAAGGGGAGCTATTATCCGCCGGGACCGGGCTATGGGTTCGGATTAGGGTTCGCCGTTCGGCTTGTTGAGGGTGAATCCCCGTTCCTCGGATCGCGTGGCGATTATTTCTGGAGCGGGGTCGGCGGAACCTATTTCTGGGTGGACCCGGCGCGGGACCTTTTTGTTTTGCTCATGCTGCAATCGTCGTCTCCGGAACAGCGGCGCCATTATCGAACGCGCTTGCGCAACATGGTCTATGCCGCCATCGATTGCTGATTCCCACGGTTGAGGTCAGGAGTCTTGAGATTTGCAAACGACCACAATCGCGCGTCCGAACGTCGCCAGGCTTTCCTGCGGCGCTTTGGATAATGGGTCGGGGTCGGCGCGGCGCGCTCCAAGGTCAGCCCGACTCAGGGCGACGCGCGGCCGTGAATATGGACATGGCGGCCCCCAGCGTCTTCGAGGATGCGCGCGGCGACGAGTTCGCGGTCGGGATCCGCGCAGCGCACCCATAGCAACGCCGCACCCGCCTTCAGCGCTGCTTGAAAATCCGCGCTGTGGCGCGGTTCGGTGAAATTGTCGAACAATTCCTTCACGGCAGCGCCCCCGAGCCCGGCGCCGACCAGTGCGGCCAACGCAGCCGCGATCGGTCCACCCGACAACACGATGAAGCCGGCAAGGGTCAAGGGCGCGATATAATTGACCTCGTCGCTGAGTCCGGCCGGCAGCAGCGAAGCTTTGTCGCTGCCGGGTTCGTCGGCTGCTGCCAGCGAATCATGCGAGGCCAGCACCGACAAATCGCTGACCGCAAAGCCGGCGGCGAGCAGGTCCGACACCGCGCGGTGAAAATGCGCACGATCGGGAAACGATGCCACCGCCTCGCGAACCACCGGGAACGGCGTCCGATCCTCGCTCATTGCGATCCTCTCTTTCGTCGCCACCGACGGCTCATGCTACCGTCAAACACCCGCCTTTGTCCGCCATCCTCTCCCGCTGCCGATGACCACACCCGACCGCCCCGATCGCGACATTGCCGCCGCTGCCGCCTCCCCGGTCATGGCGCAGTATTTCGAGATCAAGTCGGCCCATCCCGGCTCGCTGTTGTTTTTCCGTATGGGCGATTTTTTCGAGCTGTTCTTTGACGATGCGGTTGCAGCCTCGCAAGCCCTCGACATCGCGCTGACCAGGCGCGGCCGCCACGACGGCGCCGATATTCCGATGTGCGGCGTGCCGGTACACACTGCCGAGACCTACCTCTCCCGGCTGATCCGCGCCGGGTTCAAGGTTGCGATCTGCGACCAGATCGAGGAGCCGGCCGAAGCCAAAAAGCGCGGCGCCAAGGGCCCGGTGCGCCGCGCCGTGGTTCGCCTCGTCACCGCCGGAACCCTGACCGAGGAGGGGCTGCTCGACGCCCGCCGGCACAATTACCTCGCCGGCCTCGCCGAAACCGGCGGTGAGATGGGCCTTGCCTGGCTCGATCTATCGACCGGTGCCTTTGTGCTGGCGCCGACCAGCGCCGGCTC
>DASXMC010000417.1:0-1623 GCA_036495885.1 Allostellaceae bacterium
GTAGCGTGGCTGATCCAGGCGGCATCATGGCGATGGTCGTTTGTGATCACCGGGGCGGTAGGTTTCGCCTGGGTGGTCGTGTGGCGCATTTGCGTTTCGACGCCTGAAAAAACCCGATGGCTGCCCCAGGCCGAGCGCGAGCTGATCCTGGCTCACCGCGACGCCGGGGTCGCGCCGGCGAGCCATAGCGGCGTCGGTTATCTCGGGCTCGTGCGTTGTCCCGCAATGTGGGGATTGTTCATCTCGCAGGGTTGCCTCGTCTACACCGTTTATCTGTACATGTCGTGGCTGCCCAATTACCTGCAGACGGCGCGGCATCTGTCGATGGTGGGGTCCGGAATTTACACCGCGATCCCGTTTTTGGCAGCCTCGGTCGTCAACATCCTGGCGAACTGGTGCGGCGACCGGCTGATGAGCGCCGAGGCGGTACGCGCCGGCAAGCGGCGGTTATTGGTCGGGTTGTGCCTGCTGTTGACCGCGGTCGGGTTGCTGATCCCGCTGGTGCATTCGCTGGCCGGGGTCATCGCCCTCGTCACAATTGCAGTTTCGTTTGCCAATGTCGGACCGGCCGCCAATGGCGCCCTGGTCGGTGATCTGTTGCGCTCCCCGGCCGATGCCGGCCGGGCCTTTGCCTTTCTGGTGCTGGGCGGTAACACGTTCGGGCTGCTGGCGCCGATCGTGACCGGATATGTCGTCGACGCGACAAAAAGCTTTGACGCCGCTTTTATTGTCGCCGGAGTCCTGGCGCTGATCGGCGCCGGTGCGGCTTTCGCACTTTCCCGCGGCACGATCGGCGAGGCGCCGAGAGCGGGCTTGGTGCGGGCTGAGGTCGCCGAGTGAGCACGCTCGTTGGCCGCTGCAGCTTACCGTCGCCCCGCGAAAGCGCTACGGCATGCACGTATCTCGTTGGCCCGACCACATGCCCCTCTCCGCCCCCAGGGGCGGCTACGGTATTCACTGATCCTGCGGACCCGAAGCTCTTTGATTTTTCCTCTCCGCCCCTGGGGGCGGAGAGGGCAGGGTGAGGTGGGGGTTACAGCTTCCGAGCGGTGGCACCGCCCACCTCACCCACCCCATCGCCGATGCGATGGGTCCCCTCCCTCTCCCCCCGGCAGGCGGGCGGAGAGGGCAAATTCCGGTCGGCGGTGATTCTGATTCCGCGGCGGAAATTGTGTGAACGCCGTAGCCCGGGGGCGGAGAGGGAGATAGGCCGCTGGCGATCAGCTCGGCACCAGACCGCCATCGACATTGTAGGACTGGCCGGTGATGTTGCGCGCACCCGGCGAGGCGAGAAACACCGCCATCGCGGCGATGTCCTCGGGGAGGTTGGCGCGGCCGATCGGGATCAGCGCCTCCTGTTCGGCGTGCAATTCGGCGACGGTGACGCCGCGCTGGGCCGCGCGCGTCACGGCGTTGCGGGCGCCGAGTTCGGTGCGGGTCACACCGGGGCAGATCGCGTTGACATTGATGTTGTAGCGGCCAAGTTGCTGGGCTGCGGTTTTGGTCAGCGCGATGACCGCACCCTTGCTCGCGGCATAGGCGGCGTTGGAGGCGCCGGGATAGCCGCGGCCCGAGATCGAGGCGATATTGATGACCCTGCCGCCGCTGCCGTCGCGCCGATGC
>DASXMC010000418.1:0-3377 GCA_036495885.1 Allostellaceae bacterium
CGCCGATCCGGTCTGGCCAAACAGCTTGGCCTTGGTCGCGGTCGCAGGCCGTCCCACAAAGTACCTGCAGATTCCGACGAAGTCGCCCGCTGATTCCGAGATGATGTCGCCCGGCGATACGAGGTGATGTCGCCTGGCTGGCGGGCGCCCTGCTGGCGGTCATTTTTTGGCAAGTTGTGGGCCGGCGGTCAATCCTTTGCAGTTGATCTGGAGCGCCTGCGTCTCAGGCTGTCGCCGGCGAGATCGATGCGGTGGGCGTTGTGAACGAGCCGGTCGAGGATGGCGTCGGCATAAGTCGGGTCACCAATGAAGGCGTGCCATTTGTCGACCGGGATCTGGCTGGTGAGAATGGTAGAGCGACGCGCATAGCGTTCCTCGAGGATCTCGTAGAGGTCACGACGGGCGCCGGCGTCGAGCGGTTCGAGGCCCCAATCGTCGAGGATGAGGAGCTGGACGCCGGTGAGACCGCGCAGGATGCGGGCATAGCGGCCGTCACCGCGGGCGAGCGCGAGTTCGGGGAACAGCTTGGGAACCCGCTGATAGAGGACCGAGCGGTTGTCGCGGCAAGCCTTGTGACCGAGGGCACAAGCAAGCCAAGATTTGCCTACGCCGGTCGGCCCGCACAAAATCAGATTGTCGTGCGCGTCGATCCACTCGCCATTGGTGAGCTTGTGGAATAGAGCGCGGTCGAGGCCCCGTGGGGCCCGGTAATCGACGTCCTCGACGCTGGCCTGCTGGCGCAATCTGGCATAGCGCAGCCGGGCGGCAAGCCGCTTGTCGCGGCGATGGGTGAGCTCGCGATCGACCAAGAGGCCGAGCCAGTCGGGATGAGTGAGCGTGGCGGTTTCGTCGGAAGCTTCGAGTTCGGCAAATGCCTGGGCCATGCCGGACAAGCCAAGCTGGCCCAACTGGTCGAGCATTGGATGGGTAAGCAACGGCATTCTCCTCAGTGGTAGTAGCGCGGTCCGCGGATATTGGGGTGAAGGATCGGCACGCCATTGGCGGGCGGCCGTTGCGCAGCCTGGCGATCGAGCTTGTTGTCGAGGATCGAGCGCACCGAGCCGTAGGTCAGCGTGCCGATCTCGATGGCCCGCGTCGCCGCGGCTTCCAGGCGAGCGGGGCCGAACGGCCGCGCCAGCCGCACGATGCCGAGACAGGCGCGGAAGCCTTGTTCGGGATGCGGCCGACGCTCCAGGATCAGATCGCATAAAGCAGCGGTGGCGGGACCGATCGAGGCCGCCGCCTGGCGAATGCGTTCGATTGTCCAGTCGGCATACCGCCGATGGCTCGACGGCATGTGCTGGGCAACGGTGGTGTGCCCGTGATTGCCGCTGGCGCGCCGATGCGCGGCGATTCGCTCGCCCTTCAGAAAGATCTCGACGGTCTGCGGCGTCAGCCGCACCTCGACCTGGCTGCGCGCGAAGCGATGCGGGACGCTGTAGAAGTGGGCTTCGACCTCGACGTGATAATCGACGCCGACCCGGCGCACGCGCCACTCGGCAAAAGAATAGGGCTCGGCGGGCAACGCCTTGAGGTTCGGTCGGTCGAGTTCTTCGAGCAATGCGCGGCGGGTGACGCCGAGCCGCCGAAGCGGGCGCTCTTCATTGAGCTGCTGCAACAGCTCGCCGATCGCCGTGTTGAGCTCGGCCAAGCCATAGAAGCGGCGGTGGCGCAGCCGGCCCAGCAGCCAGCGCTCGATGATCAGCACCGCGGCTTCGACTTTCGCCTTGTCGCGCGGCCGGCGCGGCCGTGCCGGGAGGATCGCTGTGCCGTAATGCGCTGCCATCTCGGCGTAAGTGCGGTTGACTTGCGGCTCGTAGAGGCAGGCCTTGATGACTGCAACTTTGGTGTTGTCCGGCACCAGCAGCCTGGGCACGCCGCCAATCGCCGCAAAGGCTCGCATGTGAGCGCCGATCCAATCGCCGAGCGCCTGCGTCCAGCTCGCTTCGGCATAAGTGAAGTTGGAGGCGCCCATGACGGCGACAAAAATCTGTGCCGACCGGGTTTTGCCGTTGAGCCGATCGATGATCACCGGCACCGGGTCACCGGCGTAATCGACAAACAGCTTGTCGCCGCCGGTGTGGCTCTGCCGCATCGTCACCGACAGCCGCGACGCCCAGCTGCGGTACAGCTCGCAATAGCGGGAATAGCGATACCCGTCCGGACAGCGCTCGATGTACTCGTCCCACAAGATCTGCAGCGTGACGTGCTTGCGCTTCAGCTCCTGGTGAATCCCGGCCCAATCGGGCTCGGCGTGACGGCGGTGACCCTGCTTGCTGCCGACCGCGGCGAAGAGCTGCACCTCCAACGCCGTATCGGTCACCTCGGCCGGCAGCGGCCAGCCCAGCCCCGCTGCCGCGAGCCGCTGCAGCGTCAATCGGACGGTCGACGGCGCCAGATTCAGCCGTCGAGCAATCTCATTGCCGGACACCCCGGCGGTCTTCAAGCGAAGTACTTCGCGCACATGGCGCATCGCTGTCCTCTCTGCTGGCATCCGCTCCCCCCTTCGCAAAGGCCGAAGGACGGACCGTAAGCGCGCCGGCAGAGGCGCCGTTTCGACCGCCCCTTATCCGGGCGACATCATCCCGGAACGGCGGGCGAAATCATCTCGGAACGCCGAGCGACATCAAATCGGATTGGAGGGCGACATCATCCCGGATTCGCGGGCGACATCACCCGGAATCCGCACCCCCTCCACCCCAGCGCCGCTCGACCTCGATCGGCCTGGACAAGCTATCGTGAGGGGCTCAAAGCGACCCGAAGCAGATGCTCGGTTCTGCCGAAGAATCGTTGAACGACCAAGGGGCTGATGATATCTGGCGCGTTATGGCGGAATATGGCGAATGGAATCGCAAGGGCGCAGTCCTCAGCGATGTGACGACCCATATGGAATATGGGGTGACCCGCGATTTCATCGTGGAGGGTATCCACCCCACCAATTTCGAATATCGAGAAGGCGCCGTGTGGGGCAACCCACATCTCAGGGTTCTGAGAAGACAGCTTGAGATTTACATCGCAGAGAAGCTCGGCGCCGAGCATTTGATGGGCAAGAAGGCTCAAGTATAATTGCGCTCTGTCAAAAATGGATTGCGGAAATGAGGACAAAACTGGCTGCTCTTGAAGTGCGAAAGGCTGAACTCGAACGAATGATCAAGACCTATCCGGATCGCTGAAGACATTTTTCGTTTTGCGGCTTGGTAGGGTTTCTGTAGCACCGATGCGATGTCGGGCTGATGATGGGCATCAAGATTTTGGAGGGAATCATGCGGATCATCGCATACGCTTCGGCCATTGTGCTTGCGGTATTTTCGATGCCAGTATCTGCCGAGCAACGCACACCGGCATCGGGCAGCGATGGCGAGACCATCACGGTTCGA
>DASXMC010000419.1:0-4772 GCA_036495885.1 Allostellaceae bacterium
CCTCTTTGGCCGAAGCGAGGATCAGCCCGAGCTTTTTCTTTTGGGTGCCCGAAAAGACGCCGCGCACGGTGTGGCGCTGCCAACCGGTGGCACTCGCCACCTCATCGACGGTTGCCCCCTCGGGCCGACGCAGCATCGCAATGACCGCATCCTGTTTCGACGGTCGCTTCTCGTCGGATTGGGGGGCGGGCAAGGCCTCGATCGCTGACCACAGCTGATCGATCAGCGTATCGCTGTCGCCGACTTTGCGGCGCTTTTCGACATCGGGCAGAGCCTTCCACAGCGCCAGTAGCCGCTTGCTGCTGAGCCGGGCTGCATGCAATTCCTTGTTCGACGCGACAACGATTTCGTCCTCACTCGCCGCGGCAGGCGGTTCGCGGCACAGGGTGATTCCGTCATCGCCAATGATGTAAATGCGCATGAGTGCTTCTCCTGATTAAGCCGGCGCCTGACCGCCGGTACCCACACTCACGCTCTCTTCTAAAACCGAAGCCACTCTATTCGGGATAATGTCATGGCGTTGTTGGGCCCGTTCTGAGTATGGAATTGCTCGCCTCGGGACCGATGACTCGAGCATCGGCAAGTCCGGCGGGATCGCTTCGAAACTCCTGCGTCAGCCACACGTCCAACCCGAGCTTGATGTACTTGAAGGAGCTGGTCGAGGGCGGCTTTGTCGTCGGCGACTTTGCTCGGCTGTCCGCGGTGGTGGCGACCCAGGCGAAGCAATGGCTCGACACCGGGACCAACACATTGCTGGACGTTACCTCGCCCGACAACGTGCTGCTCAGTGGCTAGCTGACGAGCGGATAGCGCGAGGTGTGGGTCGCTCATTTCATCGCTCCTTGCGGCACGCCACCCGGCGCTGCTCAATGCAATTTCACCTGCGGGCCGGTGCGCCGTGACAGAGCGCGCGAGAGCGTGTTTAGTGCAGCGTGTAGACTGCCGTTGAGCGCCCGCTCGTGCATCGAGCGCAGCGAGTGGTACATCACGCGTGCAAAGAGACCCTCGATGAACATGCCGCGGCCGAAAAGAAACCCCATCAGGCTCCCCACTGTGGTGCTTTTGCCAAGCGACACCAGTGAGCCAAAGTCGCGGTATGTGTAGGGGAGCAAGAGCTGGCCGCGCAGCCGGCGCTCGATCTGGCGCGCCATATGCGCGGCCTCCTGGTGGGCCGCTTGGGCGCGCGGCGGCACCGGACTCGGCTCGCCTGGCCGCGGACAGGCGGCGCAGTCGCCGATCGCGAAGATGTCGGGATCGCGCGTGGTCTGCAATGTCGGCTCGACTACGAGCTGATTTATGCGATTGACCTCCAACGGGTCGAACTGCCGCAACAGCTCCGGAGCTTTCACGCCCGCTGCCCACACCACCAGTTCCGAGGCGATGAACGAGCCGTCGGCTAGCTTCAGGCCGTCCGCCGTCACCTCAGTCACCTTTGCGCCGGTATGGATCTCCACACCCATCCGATCGAGGAGGCGATGCGACGCTTTGGAGATGCGCTCCGGCAGACTGGGCAGGATGCGGTCCGCAGCCTCGATCAACAGGATGCGGATGTCGCGTTGCGGATCGATACGATCGAGCCCATACGCAACCACCTCGCGTGTCGTGCGATGTAGCTCGGCAGCCAGCTCCGCTCCGGTTGCGCCGGCGCCAATGATCGTCACATGGAGTTGGCCGGGGCGCACCGGGCCGTCTTGCGTCTGTGCGCGTATGCAGGCATTCACCAAACGCCGGTTGAAGCGCACCGCCTGCATCCGGGTTTCCAGAGGCACGGCATGCTCGGCCACGCCTGGGGTCCCGAAATCGTTCGTCACGCTGCCGATAGCGATCACCAGCGTGTCGTACCCGACCGACCGTGGTGGGGTGATTTCGCGCCCCTCGTCGTCGAAGGTAGCGGCGAGGCGGACCTCCTTGGCGGCGCGATCGAGCCCGGTCATTTCGCCCAGGTGGTAACGAAAACGGTGCCAGTGCGCCTGGGCGAAGTAGTTCACCTCGTATTCGCCGGGGTCCAAGCTGCCCGCCGCCACTTCGTACAGCAACGGCTTCCAGAGATGGGTGCGGGCGCACTCGACCAGCGTGACGCGCGCCCCAAGCTTAGATGAAGAGCGGCGACGGCTGAGGCGGTCGCCGAGCCGGGTGACTAGTTCCAGCCCCGCGGCGCCGCCGCCGACCACGACAATTCGGTGCGGCCCCTCGACTTCAAGAGCACCGTTCCCGCGGGTTGTCCCCCTGTCGGGATGCGGATCGGAAATCATCCCGTCGCTCTGGGCCCGGCGGTCCAACACCTCCGCAGTCGGGGTCACTTGGCGAGCCGCCATCGTTGCTCTCCTCTGTCGCCATGGCGCGCGGGCGCCGAGTTTAGCCGAAATGAGATCCGTCTGGTCAGGTCTCGCCGCGCCGTTGCCGCACTCCGACATCGGCCGATACTACACTGGGGTTCGGCGCTGCTTCGGCGACGACGGTGAAACACGCGCCGGCCCCTCGGCCGACGGACTTCGATGCGGTGCCCGAGCAGATCCGCCGCGTGTTTTACGATTGAGAGCCCCAGGCCAACACCCGGCGCGATCCGCCGACCCGCAACGATCGCCACATCGCGATAGCCGGGATTGGCGGAGGACCCGACATAGGACTGGTAGATCGATTCGGCGGTGTGAACCGCATCACATATTGGAGCCGCGGCTCGTGGCAATCTCGGGGCCGAATCAGCATGCCCAGTGGCGACGTGCATGGCACGCATCTGAGCGGAAAACAAAGCCGCGCTGCGCTCGTCGCCGTCTTCGGCGCCGCGCTCGCCGAGGTCCCGCTCCTGTTCGGATTATATCCGGCGGCTCACGATGCACTTTGTGGTCTCTTGCCATGCCCTCGATCGGACGGTCAGCGCATGGACCTTGTCGACCATACGCTTGATGCTCTTCTTTGAGGGTCGCAGAGCCAATTGTGAAGCTGGTGGCGCTCATCGTGCATCTTTTCTTGGTGATCATTCGCATCGCCCGGTTCGCGCGCCGGCGCTCTCTAAGCCTCTGAAATCGCTGGCCGCCGGGGGCCTTTTCCCCCAGGCCGCCATCATTGAGCCTCGTCGGTCATAGGGGGTGGTATGGAGGCGGTGGAGGGTCAAAAAAAATGCAAAAATACAGGCTGTTCAAAGCCTTAGGCCTAACCCGGCAAAACCCTCTCGATTAGCATCGGAACTGTTGGAGACCGTGCGTTTCGCGTGAAAGGCCGCGGCCAGCACCCCTCGAAAACCCCATGAAAACTCTCCGCGGTTCGGTCCGTTGCATCGCGCGTTCTCGTCTGCATCGCATAGATTGCCAACTCCAGCGCCCCATTGATTTTGAAGATGCGCGGGCCGGGCATTTTTCCCCCCTGCTGCCGGCTCGCTAGGTCCCCGACGCACGGGGGCCTCCCGCAGGCGCTCGGAGCCAAAAAATATAAATTGGCCGCTGACAATCGTCACTCAACGGCGAAAAACTCGATGAAACCGGATGCGGGCGGGCGTCAGGGGCTGCCGCCGCTCATGGCTGCGTAGCACGAGGAACCCCAACGGCCTGAGCTGTGGTACGGCTCCCGCCGGATGGCGTGGCGACACCCAAGAGAAGTGCGGCCTGACGCCTCATCCCGAGATAGCTGGCTGGTATGCGTTGAGCTATCTAGCTCCTGCTCCGCGGGGTTCCACTTTTGAACCAGTGTAAACTGAGTAGGGCGAACCCCCAAAGGAGGGCTGCGATGAACCGCAGCAAGTTCTCGACCAAAGCACTGTTGTTGATAGGCGCGCTCGGGTTGTCCGTAGCGACTCTAGGCGCGGCGCAGCCGGCTGCTGCCCAGGATTACACCTGTCCCGTTGGGACCTTCTATGATCCGACTTACGGATGTACCTCGGCGGGCTACATCTATCCTTATACATACCTCCCCTACGGCTTCGGTTCCTACTACGGTGGGCACCGCGATTTCGGTCACGTTGGCGGTTTCCATGGCGGCGGATTTCACGGAGGGATGGCTGGTGGGTTTCACGGCGGTGGGGGCCACCGCTAGTCTATGAGCTATGGGGAGAGCGGCGACGCTGAAAACGGGCACCCCTTCCAACTCAGTGGAAATGGCTGATGCGCAATCGAAAGGGAGATGCCCTGGTCCAGCCCGACAGACCTTGATCCGACGGCATCGCGGCGCCGTCCGTAGGGGGGTGCGCCTGCTATCCGATGGCGACACGGGTCGAGGCGGCCCAACCACGCCGGAGCCGCCGCGCCGCCATCAGAGCCGCGACTGCCACTTCCGCTGCGGCAGGGCTCGCGCCGACCCACAGTCAAAAGGAGACGGCGATGGGTGCTGAAGGATCTGATCACCGCAACCCCGCAGCGAGCACCGCAAAAATGACGACGCCCCCCTAGGATGACCCGCGGCTATTCGCCCCCGGCACCCATGGCTGCCACGAGGCATTGCATGTGGCGCTGATGTTTCCCGAGATCGTCGACGAATACCTTGTCCGGCACCCGGCGATCAAAGCCAAGCCCGAATGGGCCGCTCAGGCCGAGACGGCGAGAAGGGCGCTCTTCAGCCGGCGCGGGCCGATGACTATGTCGATCGGGACAATCCGGTCCGCTTTAATATCCCACTTCCGCGTGCGTCTAACTCAATGAGCTCGACTGCAGCGCATCGCCGACAAGATAGGTCGGCAGATACGCGAGGCCATGTCCGGCGATTGCGGCGACGATCAGGACCGCCCCGCTGTTGGTGCGCAAGTTTCCCATAGGCGAGATGTTCAGCGCGGTGCCGTCTGCCGC
>DASXMC010000420.1:0-16125 GCA_036495885.1 Allostellaceae bacterium
GTAGCGGATTGTGTCCTCGCTGCGCTCGAGGAGGGCAGCGAGACGCGCCTTGCGGTCCGCCAGCGGCAGCGGCATCAGATTGAGGCCGTCGATGTGAAATCGGTCCTCAGAGGCGATCGCGCTTGTCGCGCCGACCTACAATCGGTTCACCGAGGGTTTCGAAACTGCCGATCTCAAAGCCGCAAAGGCATTGATTGATAGTTTGCCTCTGAGGGCAGGCGCTCGGCGGGACGGGCCACGTTGATTTAACCACGGTTAAACGAGGCTTAACTCGCACCCCATCAGCGAAGGGTATCTTCGGTGCTGGAGCGAGAAGGATTCGAACTCTTGGTCCCTCTCCCGGAGGGGTCGGTCTTTGGCGGAACGTGGAAGTGTCATGCAGCGGAAAAGACGTCTTCGGAAGCGTCGACCATCCGATGGGGACCGAGGGTTCCAATCCAACCTCCTCCAGCGAGCAGGTGATCTAGTCGCGTTGGAGTTCGGCGACGAGGGCGGCGATTTCGGCGGCGGCGGGGCTGGCGGCAGCGGTTGCGAGCACGCCGAGGCCCTGCGCCATCGCCTGGACCAGCGCGACGCGGTTGCCGATGCGGCTGGCAGCAACGGCAACCCCGAGAGCCGCAAGATCGGCGGCGATGCTCTCGGTTGCGGACGAGCGCGGCGGCACGCGGTTCAACACGGCGATTGCCGGCCGACGTTCGTTGCGCACCATCGTCAAGGTCGCCTCGGTTGCCCACAGATCGAGCGGCGAAGGCTGTACCGGGATCAGCACCAGCCCGGCCACTCGGACCGCGATCCGCGCCTCGGGTGCCGTTCAAGACCAAAATCGATATTCTGGTTACCCGCGCCCGCGGACTGATCGAGAACGGTGTGCGCAAGGATCAGTTGTTGACCTAACTCAATACTGACGATCTCGGTTGGCGGTTTCGTTTCACAGGCGACGATCTCGACCGCTTCTACACAGAATTATCCGCCAGCGAGGTAGTCAGCGAGCATCCAAGTAAGAAACAGGTCCCCCCGGAATGAGGGGCGCGCTCACCGCGTCGAGCGTTGGCGCGAACGGTGGGCATCGGGGCCGGCGAACCGGCGCGATTTCCTATGGCAGACCTATACGACCTCTCCGGGTATATCGGCGTGAGTGTCTGGGGCAGCAACCCGGTTGTCGACGCCCGACGGAACACGTCTTCATCGGCACCGGCAACAACTTCAGCACCCGACGGACCCGGCCTATGTCAACTGTATTTTGGCGGGCGGGTCGCAGAAGTTCTGCCTTTCGCCTGACGACCATGTGGATTCGATCGTCGCGTTGGATATGAAAACCGGGAAGATCAAGTGGTCGCAGCGGCTGTCGGACGGCGACGATTGGAACGTCGCCTGTGGCAGATCTCCGGTCGGAACGAATTGTCCGATTCCGAGCGGGCTGGATTACGATTTCGGTTCTATGCCAAACGAGTTCTCCGCCCGATTGCCCCACACCTATGGAAACCAGGACATTATCGGGGCCGGTCAGAAGAGCGGCATGTATTCGGCCTTCGATCCCGACACCGGTGCTTTTCTGTGGGGTACCGTGGTCGGCCCCGGATCATCTCTGGGCGGCATGGAGTGGGGCTCTGCGACCGACGGCAACAGGATCTATGTCTCGATCGCAAATCGTAATCACCTGCCTTACACAGCCGGCAACGCAGTCGGCACTGCGGGGTCGTGGAGCGCTCTCGACCCAGCCACTGGCGAGATCTTGTGGCAGACGCCCGATCCGAACGGCGCCGTCGACATTGGGCCGATGACGGTTGCAAACGGCGTCCTGTACGCGCCGTCTACGGGCGCGGCGAGCGCCACCACCCCGAATATGTTCGCCCTGGATGCGAAAACCGGACAGGTGCTGTGGAGCTACCCGTCAGGCGGGTCGGTCAACGCTGGCGCAGTCATCGTCGACGGGACCGTCTACTGGGGCTCGGGCTACGGCCGTTTGGGGTTCGTTGGCGGCCAGAATAAGTTCTATGCCTTCTCCCTCGGCGGGAAGTAGGATGTGATGCTCCTTGCTCAATCGATCGGTTGGCCCAAACGTAAAATTGAAACACAAAAAGAACAGGTTCGTACGTCCGCAACATTGGGGAGGTCTGGGAAATGAGAAATCTTTTCGCAAAGAGCTTGGTGGTGACGCCATTCGTCATCGGCGCTCTGTGGGCGGGGACGGTGCATGCCCAGAACGCGAAATTTGTTCAGAGCAATCTGGTCTCGAGCGTCCCGGGACTGGCCGCGATCACCGATTCCGAATTGATCAATCCCTGGGGCGTTTCGCACAGCACCACGAGCCCCTTCTCTGGGTCTCAAACCAGGGAACCAGTACCGCGACGCTCTATACGGTCACCGACAAGACGACAGTCACCAAGGTACCGATTAATGGGACCGGCATTGTCAACATCCCGACGTCGGGTTCAGGACCCGCGCAAGGACCAACCGGTCAGGTCAATAAATACCAACATGTCGTCGTTCCTGGTGGGCAATGGCGGAGACGGGGGTTACGCGCACTTCATCTTTGCTAATCTGAACGGAACCATTTCGGCCTGGGACACGGGGACGACGGCCTTTATCCAGGTCACGACCCCCGGAGCCGTTTACAGCGGGCTCGCGATCAACGGCGCACAAACGCAGGTTTATGCCGCCAATGACGCGGGAAGCGGCAGCATCGATGGTCTTCGACAGCACCTTCACCCCGGTCAGCCTCGCGGCCAGCGCTTTTGTCGACCCCGTGCTGCCGGCTGGGCTCGTCCCGTTCAACGTGCAGGATATCAGCGGCTTCCTGTACGTCGCCTATGCACCCGCCGGACGACCCGCTCAGATCAGCGCCCCGTTGGGCGCCGGGGCTATCGCAATATTCGATGAAGAGGGCAACTTCGTAAAGCAACTGATCGCCGGCGGCTCTCTTGCGGCACCTTGGGGGATGGCTTTCGCACCGCCCGGTTTTGGACGGTTCAGCTATGATTTGCTGGTCGGCAATTTCAGCTACCTCCATAGCGAGATCAACGCCTTCAACCCGATCAGCGGAAGGCTTGTGGGGACGATCCCGATCAACATCGGCGGTATCCCTTCGGGCGGTCTGTGGGCGATCGGGTTCGGCGTCGGCGGCAGCAACGGCGATCCCGGCACCCTCTATTTTGCCGACGGGATCAACAGCGAGACGGCCGGGCTGTTCGGCGCCATATCCGCCGTCACATCCAGCCCTTAGCAAAATGTCCCGCGCGGCGCCGAGCACGCCGCCCGAGCGCCTTGCAATGGCGAAGACCCGATCGCGATCGGGTCTTCGCATGGG
The DNA here is from genome assembly GCA_036495885.1 of Allostellaceae bacterium. Lineage (GTDB taxonomy): Bacteria > Pseudomonadota > Alphaproteobacteria > ATCC43930 > CGMCC-115725 > AP-15. Next base: position 3,308 of record DASXMC010000420.1, read on the forward strand.
AGCCGCGCGCCGAGAGAGCTGGCCCAAAGGGTGACGAGCGGCTAACCCTGCTGCCCGAATAATAATAGCAATCCGGGCGGTGGGCGCCGCGAGATGAACACCGCCGAAGACGGGCTGCCGCTGCCGCAGCGATATTGGGCAATCGTGACGCTTGCGATCGGCATGGTGGTGTCGGTCCTCGACAGCTCGATCGCCAACATTGCGCTGCCGACGATAGCACGCCAGATCGGCGCCAGCCCGTCGCAGTCGATCTGGGTGATCAACGCCTATCAGCTGGCGGTCGTGGTTACGCTGCTGCCGCTGTCCTCGCTCGGCGACATTTTCGGCTACCGCCAGATCTACGCGATCGGCTTTGCGGTGTTCACCGGTGCGGCTCTGATCAGTGCGCTGTCAAATTCCCTGCTGATGCTGGCGATCGGGCGCGCATTGCAGGGCGTCGGCGCTGCCGGCATGATGAGCGTCAACACGGCACTGGTACGGTTCACCTATCCGCGGCGCCAATTGGGGCGAGGCATCGCGATGATTGCGGTCGCGGTGTCGGTGTCGTCGGCGGCGGGGCCGAGCGTCGCCGCGGCGATCCTTGCCGTGGCTTCCTGGCACTGGCTGTTTGCGGTGAGCGTGCCGATTGGGTTCGTTACCTTGATCCTGTCGCTGCGGCTGTTGCCGCGTTCGCCGCCTTCGCCGCACCGCTTTGATTTTGCGAGTGCGGTTTTGAGTGCTGTTGCCTTTGCTGCGTTGATCGGCGGGATCAACGGCATCGGCCACGGCGAGGCCGGCGCTTTGGTCGCAGTTGAGTTGGGTGGGGCGCTGCTCGTCGGATACCTATTGGTGCGCCGGCAGTCAAAACTGCCGATGCCGTTACTGCCCGTCGATTTGTTCCGGCGTCCGATCTTCGCCTTGTCGGTGGCGACGTCGGTAACAACGTTTGTCGCGCAAGGCATCACTTTTGTCACGTTGCCGTTTTACTTTCAGGATGTTCTTGGGCGCTCGCAGGTAGCGACCGGGCTCTTGATGACACCGTGGCCGGCGACGGTGGCGCTGATCGCGCCGATCGCCGGACGGCTCGCCGACCGTTATCCTGCCGGAACCCTCGGCGGCATCGGCCTCGGCGTGCTGAGCCTCGGCTATCTTTTGTTGGCACTGCTGCCGCCGCATCCTGCAAGCGCCGACATCCTGTGGCGCATGATGTTGTGCGGTCTCGGCTTTGGCTTTTTCTCCTCGCCCAACAACCGCGCCATCGTCGCCAGCGCCCCGCGCGAGCGCAGCGGCGGTGCGGGCGCCATTCAATCGACGGCGAGGCTTCTCGGGCAGACGATCGGTGCGGCACTGGTGGCGCTGATTTTTGGCTTTGCGCATCCATCGGGCGTCACGGGGCCGACGATCGCGATTTTGCTAGCGTCCGGGTTCTCCGCGGCGGCGGCGGTCGCGAGCCTGGCGCGGTTGTCGCGCTTCGCGCGCCGCGCGCAACACTCTTCCTCTGCGATCCGCACGGCTTCAAGCCCCAATCAGGGCATCCCCATCTCGGATTGAGCGTCGGGCTTGCCGTCATCCGCCGAATCAAACAAGTCACGAGTTCCGGCGATCGCGTTATCATTGCCATAGGGCTCGCACAGCCGCCGTCCGGTCTCGATTTTCGATGCGCCTTTCTGCCAGCCGATTCGCGGGAATCCTCGCTTGTTTATGGCTGCTGCTGTTGGGCGCGGCGGCACCTTCGCGCGCCGCCGATTCGGACCGCCAGGTTCTCCACGTTCTGAACCGGCTCGCGTTTGGTCCGAACGCGGAAGATTTCAGCTATGTCAAAATGATTGGGGTCGAGCGTTACATCGCTGAGCAGCTCGATCCGGCCAACGTCTCCGAACCCTTCGAGCTTCGCTTTCGCCTTGCCCAGCTCGCCACGCTCGGCCTCGATCCGGTCGATTTACGGCAATTTTTCGGTCCGCTGCGAGCAGTCGGCGGGATAAAGCCGACATTGGACGACATCAAGGCGCAAGAGCGGCGCGCGAGCCTCGTGTTTCGCGAGGCAGGCGAAGCCCGGATTTTACGAGCGGTGCTGAGCCGACGACAGCTTCAACAAGTGATGGTAAATTTTTGGTTCAACCATTTCAATATTTTCGCCGGGGAAGGGCTTGAACGCATCTGGATCGGCGATTACGAGGATCGTGCGATCCGACCCTTTGCACTTGGTCGTTTCCGCGATCTGTTGTCTGCCGTCGCCAAGCATCCGGCGATGCTCGCCTATCTCGACAACACCCAAAATACGGCTGTGGCCCGCACCGGCCAGGATCGGCTGAACGAGAATTTTGCCCGAGAGGTCATGGAATTGCACACCCTCGGAGCGGATGGCGGCTACAGCCAGGATGATGTCGAAACCTTGGCGCGCGTCTTTACCGGCTGGCGGATCAATTCGGTCACATCTGCCGCCTTTCCCGACGTGGCCGCGGTGTTTGAGGGGGCGCGGCATGATTATGGCGCCAAGTTGTTTCTCGGGCATCCATTGTTGGCGCGCGGCAAAGCCGAGGGTGAGGAGGCTCTCGATATTTTGGCCTCGAGCCCGGCAACGGCTCGTCATTTGGGATTTGAACTTGCGCAATATTTTGTCGCCGATGCGCCGCCGCCGGCGCTCGTGGATCGGCTCGCGGCGCGTTTTTTGGCGACCGGAGGCGACATCCGCCAAGTGCTGAAGACGTTGTTTGATAGCCCCGAGTTTTGGACCAGCGCTGGACAGAAGTACAAAACGCCCTACGAATTTGTGATCTCCGCAGCGCGCGCGGACGGCCTCCCAATCAATAATGTCCGCCCGCTGCTCAGCTGGATCGGCCGCCTCGGCATGCCGCTTTACGGCTGCGAGACGCCCGATGGATACAAGAACACCACTCAGGCGTGGCTGAGCCCCGATGCGATGCTGCAGCGGATCGATTTCGCAGCGGCTTTCGCCCGCGGCGCCGTACCGGTGGCGATCGAATCGGAGAGCGGTCTTGCCGCGCCGAGCCAAGATCAAACACCCGCGCTTGACCCCAAGCAACTCCTGGCGATCTTGGGTTCCGGTCTGACGCAGGAAGCGCGCGCGATCGTTGCTGCCGCACCGGCAGGAGAGCGCGCAGCGCTCATTCTCGGCGGCCCCGACTTTATGCGCCGATGAGCGCCACGTGCACGCAGCCCCGTTCTTGTCGGCGGCATCGCGCCGGCAGCAACCGAGCGCTGGGCAGCCGGGGCGGCTTGTTTACGATTTTTTGACGATATTGGGCGAATATAACCAGCCGATTCGGCGGCGTGCGGGTATGGCGATCGTTTTCCCGCGTAATCGGCGGCTGGAATGGCGTCTCCGACGTGTAGCGCTGGAACAATTGTCTTGGCAATTGCGGAATACGGTTCTGCCCTTTCATCTTTCAGAACAAAGCTAGAAATTAACGATAACTTTATTGCATGACGGACCGCCCGATGCTACAACAACTATGGAATGAAGAACCTCACCATTGGCGTGCAAAAAATCGGCGGCCCGCAGTCTTTGGCGACGGACAGTTGCAAGGCCGCTCTTTTGATCGCGATCTTGCCATGCTGAACAGGAGCGCTGGGGTGCACCGCAGATTGCTTCCCGCCGCAAGCCTCGCTGCCGGGGTCGTCCTTGCCGCATGCCATGGCGCCCCGCCGCTTCCGCCGGCGCCGCCGGCATCAGCGTTGCCGTCGGGCGAATACATCATCGGGCCGGGTGACCAGCTGAACGTCTTTGTCTGGCGCAATCCCGAGCTAAGCATCAACGTCCCGGTGCGCCCGGACGGGCGGTTGTCGCTGCCGCTGGTCGAGGATGTGGTGGCGATCGGCAAGACGCCGACCCAGCTTGCCCGCGAACTCGAACAGCGCCTCTCGAAATACATCAAGGAGCCGGTGGTCACGGTCATCGCGACCGCATTTGTTGAGCCGTTCAACGAGCAGGTACGGGTCGTCGGTGAAGCGGCAACCCCGCGCGCGATCCCCTACCGCACCGACATGACGGCGCTGGATGCGGTGATCGCGGTCGGCGGCCTGACGCGATATGCCGCCGGCAACGACACGGTGATTGTGCGGACCACTGGCGGTAAGCAATATACTTATGCAGTACACCTCGATGATCTGATCAAGGATGGCGACGTATCGAGCAACGTGGCACTTCAACCAGGTGATATTCTAATCATTCCTCAGCGTCTGTTCTAATATGTTAGGTCCAGCCGTCAAAAGGGCGGGCGTCAACAAAGTGCCGACATTCCCGGTCGCGTTGCCGGCAAGCTTGACGCTCGCCCGCTTCAGTTGGAGCTGTCGATGAATTCGATCATAGCGCAGGCGATGCCAACCCTGCAGATGGTCTGGCGGCAGAAATGGTACGCAATAGCGGCAGCGTGGCTGGTTTGCAGCATCGGATGGATCGGGGTCGCTCTCATTCCGACAGAATACGAGTCTTCGGCTCGCATCTATCTCGATGCCGATCCGCTGTTGACGCCGCTGTTGCGCGGATTGGCAGCGGATACCGAACCGACGCGCCATCTCGACTTCCTGCAGCGCACCTTGTTGAGCCGTCCCAATCTTGAGCAGCTCGTGCGATTGACCGACCTCGACACCGGGGTCACCAGTCCGGCATCGAGAGAACTCCTTTACAAGCATTTGGCGACCGCAATCACGATCACACCGATTACTCCCAATTTAATGACAATTTCCTTCCACGACAAAGATCCGGAGACCGCAAAGAACGTCGTTCAGGCATTGCTGACAATTTTTTCCGAGAAGACGGCCGGCAGCAGCCGTTCCGAAATGGACAGCGCCCAGCGCTTCCTCGATGAGGAGATCGCCTCCTATCGCGATCAGTTGCACGCCAAAGATCAGCAGCGCGCGGAGCTGGCCCGGCGCTATCCGGACATTGTGTCGAGTGTGGAGCCGGACTCCGGCAACGGCGGCGCCGCCCACAGCCGGCTCGAAGAGGCAAAGGCCGCGATAGTCAAAGTCCAAAACGAACTTGCCGACGCGGTGACTGTGCGCGATTCACTGCAGAAGCAAATCTCTTCGGTGCCGCCGATGCTGTCTGTCGATCGTGCGCCGCAAGTGATCGTCACCGGCCGCGCCAACCCGGACGAGCAGCGCTTGGAGCAGATGCGCAGCAATCTCGACGCGCTGCGGCTGAAATACACCGATCAGCACCCCGATGTCGTCGCCGCCCGCCAGGAAATCCAAGAGTTCGAGGCAGAGATGAAGCACTCGAACCTGGCCTCGACAGCAGACGGCGCTAACAAGACGCAAATCCCAAATAACGTCTATGACCAGCTCAAGGTCAAGCTGGTCGATGCCGAGGATCGGGTTGCGGCTGCCAAGCGGCAGCTCTCTCGGGCCGAGGCCGAGGCCAACCGCATCGATAAAATAGCGCAGTCGGTGCCCGGGGTCTTGCTGGAAGTACAAGATCTCGACCGAGACTATGGTATCCTGAAAACCAATTATGAGCAGCTGGTCGTGCGCCGCCAGGCAACGCAAATTGCCGATGCAGCCGACACCAAGACCGAAAAGATTCAATTCCGCATTATCGACCCGCCGCAAGTTCCGCTTGTACCGGCCCAACCAAACCGGCCGGTCCTCGTCTCGGTGGTGCTGCTGGCTGGGCTTGCTGCGGGGGTAGCGGCGCCGATCTTTATGCGGCAGTTCGACCGGTCCTTTGCGACGATAGGCCAGCTGCGCGATCTGGGGCTTCCGATCTTGGGCAGTGTGACGCGGATTTCGCTGGGGACAGCGCGACGCAGGTCGACGATGCAATTGGCTGGGGTATGTGCGGGGGCGGTCATGCTGATCGCGGTTTATGGAGTCCTGCTGCTTTTGAGTCTCAATCTTCACCCAGTGGACGTTTCGTAATGGCCGAGTCGATAGGATTGATCGAGCGTGCGGCGGCCCTGCTGCGCCAGCGCGAAGCGGCGGAAGCGGCACCCCTGGCGCCGGCGATAAACGGATCTGCCGAATTTACGCAGACCGCGCCCGACTCGCCCGACGAGCTCGGCGGTCCCGAACTTATCCTGGATCGCGGTCAACTCGCCGCCCTCGGCATCACCATTCCATCGGCCGAGCGCTCCCGTACTGCCGAAGAATTCCGGATCGTCAAGCGCAACCTGATGACCGCGTGGACGGGAGCCGACCGGTCGGGGGATGGCCGCTTTAGCCGGATCATCATGGTCACCAGCGCGCGGCCGGGCGAAGGCAAAACATTCGTCGCACTGAACCTGGCGTTGTCGTTTTCGTCGGAACGGGAGGTAAAGGCGCTGCTGGTTGACGCTGATACTCACCTCGGCGCGCATCGTTCGGCTTTGAAGACAATTCTTGGAGCCCGCCAGACTAAGGGCATCGTCGATGTTCTGGCTGGGACGGCGAATTTGGAAGAGGCCTTGATCCGCACCAATGTCGAGAATCTTCTGGTACTGCCGGCCGGTCGTGGCGGTCCGCATGTCCCCGAGCTGTTCTCGAGCAGCCGCATGGATGCGATGCTTGGAGAGATGACGGGGCGCTTCCCGGATCGATTTATCATACTCGACACGCCGCCCTGCATGGTCAGCAGCGACGCGGCGACGATGGCGCCGCTCGTCGGGCAAATCGTGTTCGTCGTCGAGGCTTACCGTACGCAGCAAGATGAAATCGAAGCCAGCCTCGCAATGCTGAGCGCCTGTCCGCGGATCAGTTTGGTGCTGAACAAGAGCGAGCAAGGAACCGCGCATTTCGGTTCTTATGCTTATGGGTACAATTATCATTATCCCAGCAAAAAAAGCGATGAGCTGCGCAGGGACAGGCCGGCACCCGCGTAGGAGCCCGAGAGGGGAGCGCGAGCGCCGACAGCATTTAAGGCTGACGCTGCTGCTTTGTGCTGTTGCCGCGGTTGAGCGGACCACGACCGCAACGGCGCAGCTGACACCGGGTCTCTCCCCGCCGCCCGGTGCGCCCTCGGGCAGTGAGGCGCCGAGCGGTGCACCCAGCGCGCTGCCGCCGCCGCCCTCCGGGCCCTTCGGCCTGCCCAATCCGCTGGCGCCCCCTTACACATTGCCGACGCCGGCGGCGGCAGCGCCGACCCAGCCGCCTCCCTCCGGGCTGACATTGCCGGCGCCCGGGGCCGGCATTACCACTCTCCAGCTCTATGATCCAAATGCTCCGGCGGTGGTGATCCAGCCCTATGTGTCGCTCGGCGAGACGCTGTACGACAACGTCTTTTATACATCGACCAACCACAACGCGGCGGCCGAGACAATTCTTGCTCCGGGGTTGTCGATCTCGGCCGATACGCCGCGCTTTACCGGCGTGCTAAGCGGCAATGTGCAAGGAAGCCTCTATGCCGGAGCCAGCAGTCTCGATCAAATCAACGCTAATCTGTTCGGACAAGGCACCGGCACCGTCGTTCCCGATCGCCTTTTTGTCGATGCGGCGACCAACGTCACGCAAGCATCGACATTGCCGGGCCTCGGCTTCGTCAGCCCATCGCTGTTGCCACGCACGCAACAAACGCTAGTATTCACCAATACGGTCTCACCTTACCTGCGACAATCATATGACGGTCTGATTGACGGCGAACTCCGCTATCGCTTCTCTTCGACGGATTATGGGCACAATACCTTTGTTACCTCGACGACCAACCCGTTCAACTCTGCCCTTGCCAACGGCACAACGAACGAGGGCACGCTGACCTTGGCGAGCGGGACCGATTTTCAGCGCACTACCTCGCGGCTGACTGTCGACGCGTCGAGCTTCAACACGAGTTCGACCGCGCAAAACTCGCAGTTCAGCGCGTTCAATGATTTTGAATACTTCTTCAAGCCAAACATCGCCGGGCTGGCGCGGGTGGGATACCAAAACATCCGATACCCGTTCGCGCCGGGAGCAACATTCACCGGCGCCACTTGGCTTGCCGGGGGGCGGCTCGGGTCGGCCGCCGATTACGGGTATGTGAGCCTCGAATACGGGCGCATACAGGGCGTCAACGGCCTGACCGGATCAGCCAATTACCAGATCACGCCGACCCTGACGTTTCAGGCCAATCTGGCGCAAGGGATCAGTTCGGGCACCCAATCCTTCCAAAATGGGCTGACTTCCTCGGTGTTGAGCACGAGCGGCTCAATCGTCGACCAGTCATCCGGATTGCCGACGACATTTTATAATCCCGGGACCGGTCTTAACAATACAGTTTACCGCGAGCACTTGTACAATTTTGGTCTGACTGAGCAAATTGAACCAAACACCTATTCCTTGTTCACGTATTACATAAATTCTCGATCGCTGACACCGCCGACCACGGCACCGACCGATAGCGCCGGCGCGAACCTCTCATGGGCGCGCGATATTCGGCCGGATCTCAACGGGTACGCTTCGATCGGTTATTCTCGAACCACCAATGTCGTAACGATCAATACGGCGACTCCCGTCGCCAATACCAGCACGGTGACCGCCAACATCGGTCTTAACCATCTCTTCTCGCGGGCGCTGACCGGGTCGGTTCTGTATACCTTTTCTTATCAGCCAAATGGAGGTACGATCGTAAACGGTCGGGCGGGCGATATCGTCGCCAATACCCTTCAATTCTACTTGACTAAGGCGTTTTGAGCCGATGTACGCGGAATTCTACAAGCTCGCGACGCGGCCGTTTCAATTGGTCCCCGATGCCCGGTTTTTTTTCGAGAGCAGCGTCCACCGACAGGCAATGGCCTATTTGGTCTACGGCCTGCACCACGCCGAGGGCTTTATCATCATCACCGGCGAAGTTGGCGCCGGGAAGACGATTCTGGTCGACAATCTGCTGGCGACTATCAGTCCGGAAAGCTTTGTTGCCGCCAAGATCGTCACCAGCCAATTGGGCGGCGACGATCTCCTGCATCTGGTCGCGGGCGGGTTTGGCATCGCCAAGGAGGGGTTGAACAAAGGATCGCTGTTGCAGCGCATCAGCGATTTCGTGCTCGCACAACATCGCGCCGGCAAGCGCACCCTCCTGATCGTCGACGAGGCCCAGAACCTGTCGTTTGAAGCCCTCGAGGAATTGCGGATGCTGTCTAACATCGTCGTCGATAAGACCATGGCGCTGCAGAGCTTTCTCTTGGGTCAGCCGCAATTTCGCACCACTCTCGGCAGCCCGGGGCTCGAGCAGCTTCGCCAGCGCGTGACCGCCGCCTACCACCTCGGTCCGCTCAACGAGGCGGAGACCCGCGCTTATATCGAGCATCGCCTGCGCCGCGCGGAGTGGAAGGGCGACCCGCATTTTACCGAAGCCGCATTTCCGGTCATCTATCAGCACACGGAAGGTGTACCACGACGCATCAACACGCTCTGTTCGCGACTGCTGCTCAATGGGTTTCTCGAGCAGCTTCATACCATGACCGCGAGTGCGGTGGAGAAGGTGGCAAACGATCTGCGGGAAGAAATCGCTGTGGTGACCCCTCCGGCAACGGCCGAAGCCCGTTCCGAACCGACCAATGCGAGCTACGGCCTTTCGCTGGTGGTCGAGCGTTTGGCCCGCCTCGAAAAAAGTGTTGATAAGCACGAGCGCCTGATCCGGCGCGCAATCGAAATCGCCGCCCATTATTTTTCAGGGTGAGCGGACATGACCCGCGCAGACAATCTTGAGCCGCGGCCCGCCGACAGCGGGGCCATGACCATCGACGTCGAGGACTATTACCAGGTCGAGGCCTTCGCTTCGACAATCAAGCGTATCGATTGGGACCGGTTGCCGCCGCGAGTCGAGCAAAACACCTTTCGTTTGCTCGATCTCTTGGGCGAGGCCAGCGTCGAGGCGACGTTTTTCACGCTGGGCTCGGTCGCCCGGCGCCATCCGGCGCTGGCACGGCGCATCGTCGCCGACGGGCACGAATTGGCGAGCCACGGAACCGACCACCTGCGCGTCGACCGCCAATCGCCGGCGGCGTTTCGTGCCGATATCCGCGACAGCAAAAAGGTCCTTGAAGATGTCGGCGGTGTTGCGGTCAGCGGTTACCGCGCGCCGACGTTCTCGATCGGCTGCGACACCGCCTGGGCGCATGCCGTCCTGGCGGAGGAAGGATATCGCTATAGTTCGAGCGTCTATCCGGTGAAGCATGATCTCTACGGCAGTCCCGATGCCCCGCGCTCCGCTTTTGCTCCGGTCCCCGGGCTGGTCGAAATACCGCTGACCACAGTGCGCCTATTGGGAAGGGACATCCCGGCCTCGGGCGGCGGGTATTTTCGCCTCTTCCCGTATCCGATGACGCGTTGGCTCCTGGCGCGCGCCGGGCGTCAGCCGACGCCCCCGATTTTTTACCTTCACCCTTGGGAAATCGATCCGGAGCAACCGCGGCAGCGCCAGGCACCGTTGCGCTCGCGTATTCGGCACTACCTGAACCTCAGCCGCACCGAACCGCGGTTGCGCCGCCTGTTGCGTCACTTCAGTTGGACGCGGATGGACCGGCTGTTCTTGTCCGATCGATCGGGCCCCTATCCGCTGATTGCCGCATGGACGCAAGCGCGCTCGCCGTCACCGTAAGGCCCTTCGAAAACGCGGATTCGGCGCGCTGGGACAGCTTCGTCCGGAACTGTGCTGCCGGCACGTTTTTTCATCTAGCGGCGTGGAAGCGGGTCATCGAGCGCGCGTTCGGTCACCGGACCCACTACCTGATCGCCGAACGCGGTGGGGTGGTAAGTGGCGTGCTGCCGCTGACCCATGTTCGATCGGCGCTGTTTGGGTCGGCGCTGATTTCGAATGCGTTCGCGGTTTATGGCGGGCCGGTAGCCGCCGACCCTGACAGCCTCCAGGCGCTCGATACCGCCGCGACGCAGCTGATGGAAGAGTGCCGCGCCGCGACCCTCGAATTCCGCGGGTTCGCCCCACACCGGTCCGATTGGGAAGAGAAATCGGGGCTCTACGCCACCTTCCGCCGGGCGATCCACCCGACCGTCGAGGCCAATCTGAAGGCGGTGCCGCGCAAGCAGCGGGCGATGATCCGCAAGGGGATTCAAAACGGGTTAGCCAGCGAAATCGACACCGGCGTCGACCGGCTTTACCGCATTTACGCCGAGAGCGTGCGCAATCTAGGGACCCCGGTCTTCGCCAAATCCTATTTTCGCATCCTCGCCGAAGAATTTACCGATTGCTGTGACATTTGCACCATCACCAGCGGCGGGCGGGCCGTTGCTGCGGTGTTGAATTTCTATTTCCGCGAGGAAGTCCTACCCTATTACGGCGGCGGCCGGGCTGCCGCGCGGGCGTTGGCGGCAAATGATTTTATGTATTGGGAGGTCATGCGCCGCGCCTGCGAGCGCGGCTGCCGCCTGTTCGATTTCGGGCGCAGCAAAACCGGCACCGGAGCCTACGCCTTCAAGCGCAATTGGGGCTTTGAGCCGACCCCGCTCTACTACCAATTCCGCGTCGCCGCTGGGCATAAGGCTCCCGAGCTCAACCCACTGAACCCGAAATTTCGTCTTCTGATCGCTGCCTGGAAGCGGATGCCGCTGCCGATCGCCAGCCGCCTCGGCCCGCTGCTCGTCAGAGGCATCGGCTGACCCCGGATTGTACCGGCGCGGCGCAACTACTGGATTTATAGACGTAACGGGGTCATGGGAAATCTCCGGCACCAGAATGGAGCTTATGCGACTTTGACAGCGGGCGCGCACCGCGCGAAAAACCACAATAGGTTGATCTATCGGGTGGGCGGTGTAGCAGCGATGCGGTGGTTCCCGTGGCAAGGAAAGCTAGCGCAGCCGAACAGTATGAGGGGCGATGGCAGCCATCGATGACCTGAGTTCGCAGCGCTTCTACCATGGCACGAAGGCCGACCTAAAGCCGGGGGACCTGATCGAGCCCGGCTATAACTCTAACTACGGTAAGAGGAAGAAGGCGGCCTACGTCTATCTGGCCGCCAACTTGGATGCGGCCACCTGGGGCGCGGAGCTGGCCCTCGGCGAAGGACCCGGTAGAATCTACCTGGTGAAAACGACCGGCCCGATTGAAGATGACCCGAATCTGACGGACAAGAAGTACCCGGGCAATCCGACGAAGTCATACCGCTCCCGGGATCCGCTTCGGGTCACGGGCGAGGTTACGGATTGGCAGGGGCACTCCCCCGAAGAGCTCAAAGCCATGAAGAACAGCCTTGAGCGACTTAGGCGACTTGGTATTGAGGCAATCGAGGACTGAGTCCGGCTTGTCCATCAAAGGTTTGCGAAACCAAGTTTTGAATGGTGCGAAGATCACGACTTCTGCATGATCCCGTCGGGGCGGGTCGTCAGACTTCGGCGGCTTTTGCCGCCATCGTGGCCTTAGCCCACCACACCAGCTCATCTAGCGCGGTCTTAGCTGAAGGCAGCAAATTTGCCTCGATCTCCTCGATTGGCTTGTTACCAAACATCGGGTAGACGGTCATGAAATCCCCGCCGCCGATATGAACAGCGGCATGGGTCGAGACCATCTGCAATTCAACCGCGATTCCCCGCAGATGTTCGAGTGCACGCGCAGCCCCGGTGCCGCCATAGGCGATTGCGGTGAAAGGCTTGCGGTTCCATTCCTTGTAGGCTTGATCCAGTGCGTTTTTCAGCACTGCGGTGATCGAGTGGTTATATTCCGCCACCACAAAAATGAAGCCATCGAAGCGGCCAACCGTTTCCTGCCACCGCCGGGCTTCGGGGTTCTGGCTCGGCATCCACATGTTCGTTGCGACTTCATCAAAAAACGGCACCGGATGGTCGCGCAGGTCGATCAGTTCCACCTCGATATCCTCGCGCGCCTGCGCCTGTTTCAACATCCATTGCGCCGGCTTGTCGGCAAACCGAGCGGGTCGGGTAGAGCCGATAATGATGGCAATCCGGGGGATTAAACG
>DASXMC010000421.1:0-2191 GCA_036495885.1 Allostellaceae bacterium
GGCCGCAGCACCGCGCCGCGCGATCACCCCAAAGAGCACGAACACTCCGGCGCCGAGCACGTTGAAGGCGAGGATTTTGCGCAGCGGTTCGGGATGCACGACCAAGCCATAAAGGCCCAATCCCGCCAAGGCGGCGGCGCACAGCCCGAAGAGTGTCGCCGAACTCATGTTTGCGGCTCGCGTTGCGGCGGGCCCACGACGAGCAGGCACAATGTCGCCGCGATCGTCAAGGTCACCGGCAGCTCGATCGCGATGATCAACAATTTCGCATGGTCCGGTGGGTAGCCGAGAAAAGCGTCCGCAGTGATCGCGCCTGAAAGCCCGATCGCGAGGAAAACCGCCGGCCCCACGACCACCAGGAGCCGCAATCCGCGGCGCTCGATCGGCGGCGGGTTGGCGAGCCCCGCCATCCAGGCCACGATCCACATCGCCGCGAGCACCGTGGCGCTCTGGAACTCGCCGCCTGGGGCTACCGAACCGACCCAGAACAGGTGAATCCCGACAAGCACGCCGATCGGCGGCAGCAATCGGGCAAGAAAAACAAGAACGCCATTCCGGTCTTTACGCTGCGGCAGCCCCGGCCGGCCGCCCCAGAACCGGTCGGGTGACAGCGACCAGACGGCGAGCAACGCAATCAGCAGCACGATCGTTTCCAGCAATGTGTCGATCGCGCGATAAGCCAGCAATACGGCGTTGACCGGGTTCTCGAGGCCGGTCAAGGCGAGATATGCCGCCGCCGATGGCGCCAATGTCGGCGCCGGCTCCGGCAGCGACAGCACGACCCAGCTGAGCCCAGCCGTGGCCAGTATCGCGACCGCCCCAGCGGCGAGGCGCAGGTGCAGTGCTGCAGTCTCGGGCATCGGCAAATTCTCGGCAGCGCGTCCGCGCGCCGCCGCCGCGATCAGCATTCCTCCGGTAACGCCGCCGCCGATCGCCGCCTCGGTCAGCGCCACATCGGGAGCAGCCAGCCGCACCCAGGCAAGCGCCAGCAGCAATCCAAGGGAAACGAACGCGACCACCGCGGCGAAGGCCTCTCGCGCCGCAATCGTCCAGAAAGCGAGGCCGATGATCAGTGCCGCCAGCCCGGCGTCGAAGCCGATCGCGAGGATCACGGCGGCGGCTCCTCGGGATATGCCGCGGCCGCCACCAGCTGGGTGACGACAGCCCCCGCCAGCACGATCAAAAGCCAGACGGCCCCGAGTTTCAGCGCCGCCAACAACCCCTCTACCTGCAACATTACGCCGAGCACGATCAGCCCGAGCCCGAGATTGTCGGCCTTGGTCAGCGCATGCAGGCGGCTGAGCGTATCCGGAAATCGCAGCAACCCGACCGAGCCAGCGAGAAAAAAGAATATGCCCGCGCACACCGCAACGATCGTCAGCGCGTCGCGGACGAAGCTCACCGCTCGCGGTCCGGGATCAGTGCAGGTGCTGCGGCTTTGACAAACGCGATGGCAACAAACGCCGCCAGCAGCGCCAATACCAGCGCCACATCATCAACCCCCGGCATCGGAACCGCTTGCGCCAGCAGCAGCAACACGGCGACGCCGCCGGTGCCCAGCAATTGTGCCGCCATGATGCGATCGGCTGCCGTTGGTCCGCGCAGGATGCGGACGAGACCCGCCGCCACTATGGCCAGCACAACAGCGGCGGCGGCGAAGAGGAAATCAGCCATCGCCGAGGCTCTGCCCCATGGCGCGGACCAGTCGCGCCTCCTCGGCGGCGAGCTGTGCCGCTATCGGCTGTCTGACATTGAGACAATGAATAACGAGCGCGTCGCGCGGGTCTACCCCGATCGGCACCGTGCCGGGAATGAGGCTCATCAGAGTTGTGAAGGTATTGCGCGCCGGGCCGGGAGGCAGCCCGACAGAGTAACGGACCAGCCCGGGGTTGATCGGCAGTTGGGGGTCGAGGGCACGGCGGGCGATATCGACCCCGGCGATCAGCGATTGCTGCAGCAACCGCGCTACGAGCCCCACCAGTGCTACGGGCCGAAGCCGGGCTGTGCCGGGTGGAAGCAACCGCAGGCTGACCGCGGCGGCGGCAAGTGCCGCAACCAGGCCCGGCAAAATATCGGCCCCTCCGCCACCCGAAACGATAATCCATAGGAGGAGCAATGCGGCGGCGCGCGCGGCGAGAGATCGCGCGAGAACGGCGGGCGAAATCGCGCCGGTCGAGGTCATCGAGAAAGT
>DASXMC010000422.1:0-15118 GCA_036495885.1 Allostellaceae bacterium
TTTGCTGCAGGCGTTTATCCAGACGGCACTGTTCTATGCGACGGTCGGCATGACGGGCTCGCTGATCCTGCTCGTTGCCTTGTTCAACCGCCGCCGCCGGACGTTGCATGATTTTCTCGCCGGCACGGTCATGGTGCGAACCCTGCCGTTGCCGTGAGCCGGCTGCTCTTCGACAGACGGTATAGGGCAGGCCGGCACAGCGTCTCGGGCAGAAATGGTGCTGCGGAGACGCCGATGGTGAAAAACAACCCGACAATCGACGGATGAGGCGAGCCGGGAGTTTCCGCCGCCAGGACATCGGCGAGCGTGCCTGGGCAAGCGGCTGCACGGGCTGACGAGTGGCGGGTTCACGAAAATGTGCGCGGACGGGGTCAGGATCTTGATACGGCAGCCTCATATCCTCCGAGAGGAGGCTGTCCATGCGCTTGATCATTACTGTGGCTTTGGCAACGGGTCTCGCAGTGAGCCAATTCCAAGTTGAAGCCACCGCCGCCGGCCCACCGCTACCGCAACAACAAAAACAAATAACACGTGCCGATTGCGGTACCGCCTCGGCGGCGGGTTCTACCGGCGATCCGGGTCAGCACATGGCGGGCCCCGGCTGCCGGCCGGCCGGCTTCGCCAGCCGCTTGGAGGAGCGCCGTCCCGGATTCTGGACCGCGGATGATGTCGCGGCACCGCCGGGTGAGGTCGCGAGCGAGGCACCCCCGGCCATATTTCGCGCCGGCCCTTCCCAAACTTCGACGAATGCGCCCGCGTGCCCGAGCTACCCGCTTATGGTGGTCATCAGCGGCGAGCCGCGGGAAGCGACGGTTGTTGCCTGCCCGCAGCCCGACGGCAGCTGGCAGGTCACCCAATACACGCCGGGATTACCGACGCAGTCGTTTACCGTCCCATCAGAGCCCGCCGCTGGCAGCTCCCCGGATGACCTCGGCACCGGGGGCGATTTCGCTAATTGGGGCTCGGCGCCAGCTTGGGATTGGGCGGCGCAACCCTGGTTCTTCGGCTTCGCGCCGTCCCTCTTGGTGGGCCAACAGTTCAATCGCCTCCATCACTTTCGCCACGAGTTTGGGCGCGGTGAGTTTGGGCGCCATGAGTTTGGCCGCGGTGAGTTTGGACGCGGTGAGTTTGGACGCGGCGAGTTTGGGCGCCACGAGTTTGGGCACGGCGAGTTTGGGCGCCATGAGTTTGGGCACGGCGAGTTTGGGCGCGGTGAGTTTGGGCGCGGTTTTAGCCGCGGGTTCGCGCGCGGCGCTGTCGCGGGGAACCGCGTTATCACCGGACGCAACTTTGCCGTCGGGCGCGGATTTGTTGCCGGGCGCCGCTGAGCCCAAAGGCGAAATTGCTCGATGCGATCCGTGCTTCCTGGGGCTACATGCCCTCGCGCACAACCGGGTTGGTCAGCGTGCCGAGGCCGCTGATCTCGATGTTGATCACATCGCCGTGCTTGACGTTTTCGGGCGCGCCCTCGGTTCCCATCCACACGACGTCGCCGGGATAGAGCGTCAGATATTGCGACATCCGGCTGATAAAGGTCGCCGGGCCGAACAGCATGTGGTCGGTTTTGAAGCGGATCTTTTCGTCGCCGTTGACGCGGATGATGGTCTCTGCCGCATCGAGGTCGAAATCGGTCTCGATCCACGGTCCCATCGGCTTGAAGGTATCAGTGTTCTTGGCGCGCCATAGGGTGCGGTCGCCCGCCTGCCAGGTGCGTTCGCTGAAATCGTTGCCGATCGTCCAGCCGAGCACGCAGGAGAGTGCCTCTGCTTCGCTCAAATGCTTGGCCTTATGCCCGATGACCGCGACCAATTCGCCCTCGTATTGCACACGCTCGGTTGCATCTTTGGGGATCACGATCGGTTCGCCATGGGCGACCAGCGCGTTATTGGCGCGATAGCCGATATCGGCCGCCTTTGGCAAATTCGCCTCCTCGCCGCGTTTCCTTGCTGCCTCGATCACATGCTCGGCATAATTGAGGCCGGCGCAGTAAAAGGTGCGGGGCTCGACCGGCACTAGCAATTTGACCGCCGAAAACTTGTGGCGGGTCGCGGTCTTTTCATAGCCGGCAAATGGATCGCCCTTGACTTCGGTGACCGCGTCGCCATCGACGATGCCGAAAGCCGCGCGGCCATTGGTCTCAAACCGTATCCAGCGCATTTCCGTCTCCTTCCCCCTTTCGTCGCCCCCACGAAAGCGGCTGTAACCCGATTTCGCTGCTGGTGGAAGTGGGATAGTCAGCGCGACCACGGGGTCCAATTCTGCCGTAGAAACAGAGTACTGGATCAAACAAAATCTGATCCGCTCTCCGGCAGGAGTTCATGACTCGGTTGCGCGGACAAAGCACATGATGCCGCGCTGCGGGGTCCAGCAAACGATGGCATGGCCGGTCGGATTGTCGGTGCGCTGCAGGATCTTGTCTGGCGGCACCGGGAGCCAGTGGCCGCCGACCAGCGCTTCGTAATGATCGGCTTTGATCCGGTAATCGGTCGGTCGGCAATCCGCGAGCGAGCAGCACGAGACGGTCGTCCCCGGCTGCAACAGGCTGCGGTACCATGGCGCCAAGGCTGGATCGGCATTTTGCGGCGGGGCCGCGCCAGCGGAGGCGGTCACCAGCAGCGCCGTGCCGAGACCGGCAAGCCGCGTTGCGCGCGAGCGCAGCGAGAGCGCGCGGCGCTGACCATCCGCGTGTGGCGGTTTTGCACTCGACATCGGGTCAGCTTACCGCAGTCAATCGGCCGCGCAAAAACGCGTTTTCGCTAATACAATACGTTTCTGTTGGATGGTTGAATTCACAATCTCAGAGCCTATTTTAGATGATCAGTCGCCTGATCGAGTGTAGAATGAGCCTCGTTGGTTTCGGAGAGACGCCTATGCTATTGCAATACCAAGCGTCTTCGCACGTGCTGATCAACAAACCGGTTGCCGCTGGGCCGATTTTCGTCCGCATGACGAACAGCGAGGAGATATCGCCAACGGCCCGGGTGGCGCTCGCTGCCGCTGATGTTGTCTTCTGCGACGATGACGCCGACCGCGGCGTCGTGGCATTGACGAGCCCCGGCGCTCTCGTCGAATTCGTCGCGGTCAACGGCGCTGGCGCGTGGTCGCGGCCGTTGTCGATCGCCCGCGCGCGCCGCCTCGCCTGCGACGGCTGGCGGGTCGTCTGGATCACCTCGGTGAATGTCGATCTACCACCGGATTGCGAGCAGGCGGACTGCGCGGTCGAAGCCGGGGCGCCGTATGCGTTGGCGACGGCATTCAACGGCCTCGCCGGCTAAGCCGCCCTCTTATCCCGCCCGCAGCAGCCTGAGGACCCGATCGAGTTGATCGAGGTTTTGATAATGTAGGGTAAGTGCCCCGCCGCGGGATTTGGCTTCGAGCGTGACGCGCAGCCCGAGCCGGGCCGCGAGGTCGCGCTCCAATGCCAGAGTGTCGGCGTCGCGCGGCGGCCGGTGCGGTTTTGCCGATTGCTCGGCTCGGCGCTGCACCAGCCGCTCGGTGGCGCGAACGTTAAGCCCGCGGCGTACGACCTCGTCGGCAAGCCGCGTCGGATCGGTTGCGGCGAGCAGGGCTCGCGCATGCCCCGCTGACAGCTCGCCGTCGTCGAGACGGCGACGCACCGGCGCCGGCAATGACAATAGTCGCAAGGTGTTCGCGACATGGCTGCGGCTTTTGCCGACGGCTTCGGCGAGGCCCGCCTGAGTGCGCCCGAATTCGCTGACAAGACGCTTGTAGGCCTCGGCCTCTTCTAGCGGCCCTAAATCCTCGCGCTGCAAGTTCTCGACAATGGCGATTTCGAGCGCCTCGCAATCGGCGAGCGCGCGAACAACGACCGGCACTTCGTGAACACCGACCCGTTGTGCCGCCCGCCAGCGCCGTTCGCCGGCGACGAGCTCAAAGGCGGCCTCGCCATTGCCCACCGGGCGCACCAACAGCGGCTGCAATATCCCTTTTTCGCGGATCGACTGCGCCAGCGCCTCGAGTCCGGCCTCGGCAAAGCGGCGGCGCGGCTGCAGGGGGCTGGGCCGGATTTCTTCGATCGGGACCCGCCGCGCGCTCGCCGGGTCGAACAGACCCTCACTCTCGGTCTCGCCGAAGAGCGCCGCCAAGCCGCGCCCCAGCGGCCGCCGCCTAGCACGCTCGCTCATTGCGGCCCGGCCCCCAAATTATTGCGCCGCAGGATTTCCCCCGCCAGCTGGATATAGGCCTGCGCGCCAGCACAGCGCTGGTCGTAAATCAGCACCGGCTTGCCGAAGGACGGGGCTTCGGAGACCCGGACGTTGCGCGGGATCGTCGTCTCGAAGACCTTGGCGCCGAAATGGCCGCGGACATCGAGCGCCACGGATTCGCTCAAATTGTTGCGGCCGTCGTACATCGTCAAAACCACGCCATCGAGCTCAAGCCGCGGGTTGAGCGCGCGCTGCACCCGCTCAATCGTCCGCATCAGCTGGCTCAATCCTTCGAGCGCGTAAAATTCGCATTGCAACGGCACCAGCACCGCATCGGCCGCCACCAGCGCATTGATCGTCAACAGGTTCAGGGACGGCGGACAATCGATCAGCACCTGGTGCCATTCGCCCACCCGGCTGCGGATCGCCCGGCTCAACAAAAATTCGCGGCGCTCGCGTTGCATCAAGTCGAATTCGGCGCCGGCGAGATCGGGCGACGCCGGGATGACGGACAGAAGCGGCACCGCCGTCGCCATCACCGTATCGGCCAGCTCGGCCTCGCCCAGCATCAGTTCGTAGCTTGTCAACCGGCGCTCGGTTCGCTCAATCCCGAGCCCGGTGCTGGCGTTGCCCTGCGGATCGAGATCGATGACGAGTGCGGGATGTCCGGCGGTCGCCAAAGCCGTCGCCAAATTGATCGCAGTCGTGGTTTTGCCGACCCCGCCTTTCTGGTTGGCGACGGCAATGATGCGCGCGCGGTTTATCGGCGCACAATTTTCAGCGTACGCCTCAGCACTCGTGAGGCTCACGAACAATCCCATCGAGACGCAGAACGACCCCCCGCGGATCGGCGATGCTGCCGTGCATCGACACCGTCATTGTCCAGCCTTTGCGCGCAAGGGTCAATTCCTGCCCGACGTTTTCGCCTTTCGGAAGCAAACAGATCGTGGCGGGACCGACAAAGGGCCACGCCAGACCAAGGAGTCGGTCGAGTGGTGCGAGCGCGCGGGCGCTCACGACATCGACCGGGTGGGACGGCACCGCGGCGATGCGGCACGGCCGAATCGTCGGATTTGCCTCGGTAATGCGGGCCGCCTCGCGCAAAAAGGCGGCCTTACGCGAATCGGCCTCGACAAGCTCGACGCCGCGGACGCCGAGGATCGCCAGCACCAGCCCCGGAAACCCGGCACCACTGCCGAGATCGATCAGGCTCTGTGCGCTATCGGGGATAAGCGGGAGCAACTGCGCCGAATCGAGCACGTGGCGGCGCCACAAATCGGCGAGCGTATCGCGCCCGACGAGATTGATGCGCGCCGACCACCGGATCAAAAGCTCGGCATAAGCTTCGAGCCGCGCCAGGGTTTCACGTGAAACCGGAAAAAGCTCGGCAAAACCCTGCGCGCCGAGCGGCGGCGAGGTCACGCCGCAAGGCCCCCTCCTGTTCCCTCCCCTGCAAGCGGGTTAGGGTGAGGGTCGGAGGCAACAAAGGGCGGGGAGGGAGATCGCCTGACATACTTCAGCAGTGCTACGAGGGCGGCCGGGGTCACTCCGGAAATGCGGGCGGCGGCGCCCAAGGTGGCTGGCCGGGCGGCGGCGAGCTTGCCGCAGATTTCGCGCGACAGGCTGCCGATGGCGGCGTAGTCGAGCTCGGCCGGCAGCAGCAGGGCTTCGTCGCGGCGAAACGCGGCGATGTCACGCTCCTGGCGTTCGACATAGCCGGCATAGCGCGCGTCGATTTCAACCTGTTCGGCGATATCCGGTCCGAACTCCGCTAGCTGCGGCCAGATTGCGGCGAGCCGGGCCAGATCGACACCGGGATAAGCGAGCAGTTCCGCAGCGCTGCGGGCGATCCCGTCTTCATTGACGATGATCCCGTGGCGCCTCAGCGCCGGTGGCGTCATTCGCAATGCCGTGAGCTCTTCGCGGGCCGCCGCGAGCGCCTCGATCTTGGCCGAAAAACGCGCTGCCCGCGCGGACCCGACACAGCCCAGCCGCAATCCGATCGCAGTCAGCCGCTGGTCGGCGTTGTCGGCGCGCAACACCAAGCGGTACTCGGCGCGCGAGGTAAACATGCGATAGGGTTCGGCGGTGCCCCGCGTGACCAGATCGTCGATCAACACGCCGATATAGGCTTGGGCGCGGTCGAGCACGAGCGGCTCGGCGGCGCCCGCGGCCAGCCCTGCATTCAAGCCTGCAACGATCCCTTGCGCCGCCGCTTCCTCGTAGCCGGTGGTGCCGTTGATCTGTCCCGCAAAATAAAGCCCCCGAATGCGGCGGGTTTCTAAGCTGGGCAGGAGTTCGCGCGGATCGACGAAATCGTACTCGATCGCATAGCCTGGGCGCCGCACCACTGCGCGTTCGAGACCCGGGATCGTCCGCAGCATAGCCTCCTGCACCTCGCGCGGCAGCGAAGTCGAAATGCCGTTGGGATAGACTGTGTCGTCGTCGAGTCCTTCGGGTTCGAGAAAGATCTGGTGACTCTTGCGTTCGGCGAAACGGACGACTTTGTCCTCGATCGAAGGACAATAGCGCGGGCCCACACCGGTGATCTCGCCCGAATACATCGGCGAGCGATGGAGGTTCGCGCGGATGACGGCATGGGTCGCGGGGGTCGTGGTCGTGATATGGCAGGCAATCTGCGGCGTCGTGATGCGGTCGGTGAAAAACGAAAACGGCGGCGGCGGGTCGTCGCCCGGCTGGCTGTCGAGGCCGGCCCAGTCAATCGTCGTACCGTCGAGCCGCGGCGGCGTCCCGGTCTTGAGCCGCCCGAGCGCGAAGCCGACGCGCGCCAAGGTTGCCGCCAGCCCGCGCGAGGGCGCCTCGCCGATCCGTCCGGCCGGGATCTTTTCCTCGCCGATGTGAATGAGCCCATTCAGAAACGTACCAGTCGTCAGCACGACGCACCCAGCGCTGACCCCTTCGCCGTCGGCCAATGCGATTCCGGCGGCATGACCGCTGCTATCGAGCAGCAGGTCT
Organism: Allostellaceae bacterium; assembly: GCA_036495885.1. Lineage (GTDB taxonomy): Bacteria > Pseudomonadota > Alphaproteobacteria > ATCC43930 > CGMCC-115725 > AP-15. The sequence goes on from DASXMC010000422.1 coordinate 7,143, forward strand.
TCGGCAGCGGCCTCGATGATGGCGAGATTTGGGGTTTCGGCGAGTAATTCGGCGACGGCGCGACGGTAAAGTTTGCGGTCGGCCTGAGCGCGCGGGCCGCGCACCGCCGGGCCCTTGCTGCGGTTGAGCACGCGGAACTGAATGCCGGCGCGGTCGATGGCGCGCCCCATGATGCCGTCGAGCGCGTCGATCTCGCGCACCAAATGGCCTTTGCCAAGCCCGCCGATCGCCGGGTTGCACGACATCTCGCCGATCGTTGCCCGTTTGTGCGTAAGCAACACCGTGCGGGCGCCGAGCCGTGCTGCCGCTGCCGCCGCTTCGCATCCCGCATGCCCACCGCCGACCACGATCACGTCCCAGCGGCCCGATATATCCCTCATGGCCGCCGAATGTATGAAGCCGCCCGATCACTGTCGAGGTTTCACGTGAAACACCGATCACCGATATCCTGAGCGCGGCACTCTGGAGTCAATCGGGTCGGCTTGCGGTGGCGGCTCTCCGATATTGCCGCGAGCGGTTTCTGATCTGGGTTAACCATACCGCTGCCGTATCAGCGCTTTGCGTGCCGATTTGGCCGCGATTTTGCGGTTGTGGGCTTGACGCATCAAGGTTCAGCCGGCAGTTTCGCGCCAACGATAATTTGGTTGGGGCAGGGGTCGACAGCGTGTCTGATCAAGGCTGTGTTTTGGGCGAGGACGTTCGCCCTTCCGTCTTGTTCGGATAAGCTGCGGTGCTCGGCGCCACGCTGCTCGAAGTCGATCATCTCGTTGTACGGTTTGGCGGGATTGTGGCGCTCGACGGCGTCTCATTCGACCTCAACGAGGGCCAAATCCTGGGGTTGATCGGCCCCAACGGCGCCGGCAAGACCACTTTATTCAACTGCCTCAGCCGGCTCTACACGCCAGCGAGCGGCGACATCCGGTTCGAGGGCCGCTCGCTGCTCGGCCGGGCAGCGCATCGGATCGCCGAAATTGGCATTTCGCGCACCTTCCAAAACCTGGCGTTGTTTGGTCCGCAATCGGTGCTCGACAATGTCCGGCTCGGCGCCCACGCCCATAGCCGCAGCGACTTCGTCAGCGACGCGTTGCGCCTGCCCTGGGCGCGCCGGCAGGAAACGGCGGTGAATGAGACTGCCTGGTCGCTGCTCCATATGCTCGATCTCGAAGAGGTGGCTTTACGACCGGCCGCCGGTCTGCCGCTCGGCACGCGCAAGCGGGTCGAGTTGGCCCGGGCACTGGCGAGCCGACCCAAGCTCGTGCTGCTCGATGAACCGGCGGGCGGTCTCAATCACGAGGAGGTCGGCGAACTCGGCGGCCTCATTCGCCGGGTCCGCGACGAGCGCCAAGCGACGGTGCTGCTCGTCGAGCATCACATGAACCTGGTCATGTCGGTTTCCGACAAGGTCGTGGCCCTCGATTTTGGCCGCAAGATCGCTGAGGGCACACCCGATGAGGTTCAGAAGAACGAAGCGGTCATCGAGGCCTATCTCGGCGCCGGCCACAAGACCGTGGATGCCGCTTCCGGTGGGAAACCAGCCCCATGATGCTCGAGGTCGCCGGCCTGGAGGCGTTTTACGGCGAGCAGCAGGCTTTGTTCGGGGTAGGGTTCGATCTCGACGCAGGGCATGTGCGCACCCTGCTGGGGGCCAATGGCGCCGGCAAGACGACGGCGCTGCGTGCGCTCTGCGGTATGGTGCGAACCGGCGGCGACATCCGTTTCGACGGAAAATCGATCAAAGGTTGGGCGACAGAGGATATTGTCCGACTTGGCGTTTCCCATGTCCCGGAAGGACGCGGTACCTTCGTGCGGCTGACGGTCGAGGAAAACCTCCAGCTCGGGGCGATGACGCGCCGCGACCACTCCGCGATCGCGGCGGATATCGAACAAATCTATCAACATTTCCCGCGCCTCAAGCAGCGTCGCACGCAGCAGGCCGGCCTGCTCTCCGGCGGCGAGCAGCAGATGCTCGCGGTCGGACGGGCGCTGATGCTGCGGCCACGGCTGATGCTGCTCGACGAGCCGTCGTTCGGGCTTGCGCCGCTGATTGTCGAAGAGTTGTTCGAGATCCTGCGCGAGGTCAACCGCGACACCGGCGTCGCGATGCTGATCGTCGAACAGAACGCGGCGTTGGCCCTCGAACTGGCGGAGCACGCCTATCTGCTCGAAACCGGCCGCATCGTCATGGAGGGGCCGGCCGAAGCGATCGCCGCCGACGAGGCGGTGCGCCGTGCCTATCTGGGCTATTGAGGCGATGCACCCGGCCGACGATCGATTTCGAGACGGGGGTGGGGCGGGCGGGACGCCCGCGGTCCGTATTTGCGCAACTGACACCTCTCGGAGCGCGGGCGTCCCGCCCGCAATTCACCGCACTGCGACCGCTGGCGATTGGATTTTGCGGTCGCGTGGGTATCTCCCGCATTTCGACGCCCCAAACCTCGTTCAGCATATCGTCTTTCGATTGGCCGACAGTCTCCCAGCCCGGATAGCCGCAGACATCGCCAAGCTGCGGGGTGATGATCACTCGCTCGCCTTTGACGCAGCGCTCGATGCGGGGCACGGCAGGCGGGATCTGGCTGAGCGTAACATCGCTGGACTGGTCCAAGCGGCGCTGCTCGCGTTCGACGGCGAGCGATACGCATTTATCGCATGGTGCGTGATGCCCAATCACGTTCACGCGCTGGTGGCGATGAAGCCCGGATACACGCTCGACCGGATCGTGCACTCTTGGAAATCATACACCGCGAAAGAGGCCAACCGAGTTCTGGGTCGCGTTGGCCCATTTTGGGCTCCCGAATATTTCGACCGGTTTATGCGCGATGAACAGCATCTGGCCAGCACCGCGGTCTATATCGAAGGAAATCCGGTGAAGGCCGGGTTGTGCGAGAGCATTACCGATTGGCGGTTTTCCTCTGCGTGGCGGGGGTCGGGCGGGCGAGACGCCCGCGGTCCCGGTATCGGCTGTTAGAAGGATGCCTTTAACACACGATCGATCTAGGAGCGCGGGCGTCCCGCCCGCAGTCCCGGTATAGAGGGCTGCCGATGCAATTGCTGCTGCAACAGGTGATGGCCGGTCTTGCCAACGGCGCCATCTACGCGCTGGTGGCGCTTGCCGTCGTGATGATCTACCAGGCGATCGATCACCTCAACTTCGCGCAAGGCGAGATGGCGACGTTCTCGGCCTATGTCGCCTGGCAGCTAATCCACTGGGGCACTCCGTATTGGCTGGCTTTCGCGGCCGTGGTGGTCCTGTCGTTCATCGGCGGCGTCGCCATCGAGCGGATCCTGTTCAAGCCCCTACATAACGCCTCGATTCTGGCCAATCTCGTCGCCTTCATCGCCTTGTTCAGCATCCTGAACAGCGGCGACGGCTATCTTTGGGATTATACGATCAAGACCTTCCCGAGCCCGTTCGGCACCAAGCCGCTGTTCGGCAGCGCCCTGATCGACTCCCATGAGGCCGGGATGATTGGCGTGACCGCCGCGATGCTGGGTTTGATTTACCTCTTCTTCCGCGGTACACGGCTTGGCCTGGCGATGCGGGCCGCCGCCGCCAATCCGGAATCGGCCCGTCTGGTCGGCATACGGGTCGGCTGGATGACGGCGCTCGGCTGGGGCATTGCGGCGGCGATCGGCGCGGTCGCCGGCATGCTGATCGCACCGGTCGTGTTTCTCGATCCGAACATGATGTTCGGCGTCCTGCTTTACGGGTTTGCCGGCGCCGTCCTGGGCGGGCTGACAAGCCCGGCCGGCGCCGTGCTGGGCGGCTTTGCGGTCGGCGTCATCGAGAACCTGGCGGGCACTTTCATCCCTTATTTCGGCCGCGACCTGAAGTTGACGATTGCGTTATTGGTGATCGTCGCGGTGCTGATGGTAAGACCCGCCGGGATTTTTGGCCGCAGCGTAGTGAGCCGGGTATGACGCCGCCGCAACCGGATACCGCACTCTTCGCGCCCGCCGCCGGCCAAGCGACCGTCGCGCGGCGCGCGGCGCTGCTTTCGACCCGTCACTGGGTATTGGCGGGCGTTTTGGCGATCGCGGCGGTGCTGCCCCTCGTTTTTCAGGGATTTGTCGTCTTCCAATTGACCGAGGTAATGATTTATGGGTTGGCGATCCTCGGTCTCAACCTCTTGACCGGCTACAACGGCCAGTTCTCGGTCGGGCACGGCGCGTTTTACGGCCTCGGCGCCTATGTTACCGCGATCCTGATGCAGCGCTACGGCGTTGCCTATTACTGGACCCTGCCCGCCGCCGGGGGCGTTTGTTTCGTGGTCGGCGCCCTGTTCGGCTTGCCGGCGCTGCGGTTGCAGGGGCTGTATCTGGCGCTCGCCACCTTCGCGCTGGCGGTGGCATTGCCGCAGCTCCTGAAATTTCATGGTCTCGAAGGCTGGACCGGCGGCGTGCAAGGCATCGTCGTCGATCAGCCGGAAGCTCCCGCCTTTCTGCATGTCACCGACGACCAATGGCTCTATTATTTTACGTTGGCGGTCGTGCTGGTCATGTTCGCCGGCGCCGCCAACCTTGTGAAAAGCCGCAGCGGCCGCGCCATCATGGCGATCCGCGACCACCCGATCGCCGCCGCCGCGATGGGCATCAACGAGCCGCTCTACAAAACACTAACCTTTGGGGTCAGCGCGCTGTACACCGGGGTTGCCGGAGCCTTGGGCGCGCTCGCCGTGCAGTTCGTCGCCCCCGACAGCTTCAGCCTGTTCCTGTCGATCTATTTCCTCGTGGGTCTAATACTCGGCGGCATGGGCTCGCTGCCGGGCTGCCTGTTCGGCGGATTGTTCGTGCTCTATGTGCCGAACATCGCCGAATCAGTGTCGCGCGGGTTGGCGGGTGCCATCTATGGCGTCATCATGCTGCTAGTGATTTTCGTGATGCCGTCGGGGGCCGCCGGCTTCGCGCGGTGGGCATACGCGTATGTTTCGCAATGGCGCAATCGCTAACGATCGGGCGAGCTGAGCGACAAACCAAAGGTTAAGAGCATGACCCATTTTCTGGAGGATAAAACAACCGTGACAAAGCTTACCCGTCGCACGATCCTCGCCGCGGCACCGGCGGCACTGGCTTTCGGCAGTCCGCTTCTTCGAACGCGGCCGGCGCGCGCCGCAAAAGAGTATGGTCCTGGGGTCAGCGACAATGAAATCAAGATCGGGAACACCGGTCCCTATAGCGGCCCGGCCTCATCCTATAGCGCCGTCCCCAAATCGCAGGTCGCTTTTTGGCGAATGATCAACGATCAAGGCGGCATAAGCGGGCGCAAGATCAATTTCATTTCCTACGACGATAGTTATACGCCACCCAAGACCATCGAAATGGTACGCAAGCTGGTCGAGCAGGACAACGTCCTGTTGGTTGCCAGCCCGCTCGGCACCCCAACCAACAGCGCGATCTGGCACTACATGAACCAAAAGAAAGTGCCGCAACTGTTCGTCGCGACCGGCGCTACCAAATGGGACGATCCAAAGGGCCATCCGTGGACAATCGGCTGGCAGCCGAATTATCAGAGCGAAGGCCGCATCTATGCGTCCTACATCCTGAAGGAAAAGCCAGACGGCAAAATCGGGTTGCTCTACCAGAACGACGATTTCGGCAAGGATTATCTGAGGGGCGTTACCGACGGTCTCGGCGACAAGGCGGCCACGATGATCGCCGTCAAAGCGTCCTACGAGACGACCGACCCCACCGTCGACTCGCAAATCATCGGCATGAAGGCCGCGGGTTGCAATATTTTCGTCAATACCGGAATTCCCAAATTCGCCGCACAGGCGATCAAGAAGGCAGCCGGGATCGACTGGAAGCCGCTTCACATTTTGAGCAGCATCGGCAATTCGGTTGGCGCCACCCTGAAGCCCGCCGGCTTTGAGAATTGCCAGGGCCTGATCTCCGACTTCTACCTGAAGGACCCAACTGATCCGAAATGGAAAGACGACCCGGGCTTCAAGTCCTGGGTGGCGTTCATGGACAAATATCTGCCCGCCGCCGACAAATCCGACGCCGGCTATGTCGCTGGCGCCTCGCTCGCGGCGATGACGGCGCAGGTGCTGACGCAATGCGGCGACGAGCTGACCCGCGAAAACGTGATGCGGCAGGCGGCGAACCTGCACGACGTCAAGACGCCGATGCTGCTGCCCGGGATCAAGGCGAATACCAGCCCGACCGACTTCGCGCCGCTCAAACAGGTCCAGATGGGGCGCTTCGGCGGCGAGCGCTGGGAATTGTTCGGACCGTTGCTGACCGGCGCCATCGGCTGACGGAAGCGGCGGCTATTGCCGGCGCGAAAATGCATCGGCGATGAACTTGATCCGGCGCCTGTGTTGTCATAATCCGCTGGGTTCGCAGCTTGGTGGGTGCGAAGTTGCCATTTCGGTGGACGGCGCGCGCTTGTGATCTTCCCGTCGGCACCGGCCGTCCGACTGGAAGGTGGCTTGTCGGTGCGCTTCGCGCGGCCGCAATAGCGGGACTCGCCGGCGTTGTGATGTTGGTAGTCGGTCTTGTCTGGTTTGCCGTTCCGCCGCCCGCTGCAGACATCAAGGCGCCTACCGATGCGATCGTGGTGTTGACCGGCGGAAGTCTGAGGCTGCGGACCGGCGTCGAACTGTTGCGCGAGGGAAAGGCGCGTGTTCTGTTCGTCTCCGGTGTCGATGGGCGGGTCGGTCTCGACGAGGTGCTGCGATCGACCGGCGGGGAAACCCCGAAATGGCTGGTCTGCTGTATCGTCCTCGGCCAAAAGGCAGAAAACACCAGCGGCAACGCGATCGAGACCGCGCAATGGATGCGGGGGCAGGGCTTTCACAGCCTGCGCCTTGTCACCTCATGGTGGCACATGCCGCGCAGCCTTCTCGATTTCGAGCGCATGATGCCCGATTTTGAGATTGTTCCCCACCCGGTTTTCCCCGAGCACTGCGAGCAGCAGAACTGGTGGTCGCGACGGGTCATGCCGTTCGCCGTGATCGTCGAATACGGCAAATATCTAGCGGCGCTGTTCTTGCCTTTTGTCGACCGCCCGGCTCTGGGCGGTTCGCATCCTATCGGTGTCGAGGCTCACTGATGGCCTGCTCATTGATGGGCTGGATGAAAGCCATCCTTTTCAATATCGCGTATTGGACCTGGACCGCAGTTATCGGCACGCTCGGGCTGCCGTTCCTGCTGGCTCCGCGCCGTACGGCAATGCGCTTTGGCCGCTTTTGGTCCCGGGGCGTTCTGCTTTTGCTGCGGGCGATCGTTGGCCTCGACCACCGCATCCTCGGCCTCGACCGGATCCCGTCGGGCGGTGCGATTATCGCGATGAAGCATCAATCGGCCTGGGACGCGATCGCGTTGCCGGTGGTGCTCGACGATCCCGCACCGGTCGTCAAGCGAGAATTGTTGCGATTGCCGTTTTATGGCTGGTACATGGCGCGCGCCGGTGCGATCGCGATCGACCGCAAAGCGGGTGCGGTGGCGTTAAGGGTGATGCTCGCCGCAGCCCGGCAGGCGGCTGCCGAGCGCCGCTCGATCGTGATCTATCCGCAGGGGACACGCGTGGCGCCGGGAACAACGGCGCCGTATCAGCCCGGGGTTCATGCGCTCTATCAGGCGCTGGCGCTGCCGTTGGTCCCGGCCGCGGTCAATTCCGGCCTGTTTTGGGGACGCCGCAGTTTTTTGAAGCGGCCGGGGCATATCACCCTCGAATTTCTCGAACCGATCCCGCCCGGATGGCCGCGGCATCAGCTGATGGCCGAACTCGAACGGCGGATCGAAACCGCGACCGCCGAACTTGAGCGCGCCGCCGGCGATCCAGACCGGGCCGGGGCGGCGCCGATCCTTACGCCTCGCGTGGGTGCGGTGACGGGAACCAGTCTTCCTCGCCGCTGACAATCTGTTCGATCGAATAGGGACAATCGGGCGGTATTCGGCCCATCAGTCCAGGGACGTCGCGTTCGAGCCGTCGCACCAGGCGCAGCGCCGCTTTGTAGCGCGCGGCAAGATCGAGT
>DASXMC010000423.1:0-5655 GCA_036495885.1 Allostellaceae bacterium
CGGCTAACATGCGATTATGGCAATTCCAATGTTGCGATTCAAGAACTCGCCCGAACGGAAAAGCGAGCTTCGCCTCGCTGACGCTGACTCAGCCTCGTGCGGCGGCGCTTGGTTGCGCTTTCTGTCGTGCCCAGACTTCGACCACGCCGCCAAGGCCAAGCCGTCAACCTCCCCGCCGCCGACCGCTTCGCTACGTGACCGGGCACTCGCCGCTCGCAGCACTACCCGAAATGCGGTGATGCGACACTGATCCGCCTCGAAGGCTGCGACTAACGCACCAGCCGCGACTGCTCGAAATGCGGGTAGAGTGACTGCAACAACCCGGTCGAAGCGGGGGCAAACACTACTACTGAAACCCAACGCGGTGACGCCTTTGCGCCGATTGTGTTGAAAAACACCGGAGCGCGCCGATCGGTACGCCTTTCGCGCAATAATACTTCAATCAGTCGGGAACCTACAGGTTATTCATGCGCGCTGCAGCCGCAATACGACCAAATATTGCTGTCAAGATTTGCTCGTGGAGTTTTTCAACACAATCCGCCGATACCCGCCGTTCGCGGTGCCGCTCCGAAGCCGCGATGTTAGGCGCTCGAGGGACATTTTTGGCCGCGCACCGAATCCTCGATTTTGCAGACGAAGCGGTCATTTGCGCCAAACCATGGACGCGCGACGTCCGGCTCACCTCAGCTCGTCGAGCAGCGCCTTTGCGTCTTTGAGATCGGGGGTGGCGAAGCCCTCGGTGAACCAGCCGTAGACCGGGGCGAGCAGGTCGCGGGCTGCGGCGCGGCGACTCTGGTCGCGCCACAGCCGGGCAAGGCTCGCGGCGGCGCGCAACTCCCACATCTTGGCTTCCTGCTCTCGGGCGATGCCGAGGGCTTTGCGATACCGCTCCTCGGCGGCTTCGGGATGGCCTTGCCGTAGCAGCAGCCGGCCTCTCTGCCGATCGAGCTCCGCGGCGAACCAGCGCTCCCCCGTCCTTTGGACGAGCTGCAACGCTTGGTCCAACCGGGCCGCGCCTTCTTCGATCTGACCTGCGATCTCACATGCCCCGGCCAGGAGGGCGATATACAAGGGCATCCACGCCGTGGCCCCAGTGGCACAGTAAGCGGTCGAACCGGCACGCAGAAGAGACAGGCCCTCAGTCACATCGGCATTCTTGGCCTTGACCCACCCACGGAAGATCGCTCCCGTTGCACGATAGAAAGGGAAACCCTGATCGGTCGCGACCGCAACCAGGCCGTCCGCCCGCTGCTCCAAGCCTATGTCGTCGCCGATGATCGATAGCAGAAGGGCGTCGATCCCCAAGCTCATCGCCAAACTCGGTGGATGAGGCAGTCTCCGCGCCTCGGCAATTGCCTTGTTGCTCTGGGCCAGTGCCTGGTCGGGAAAGCCGAGACAAAAGAGGACGATCCCCAAAGCCGCCTGTGCTGCCAACTGCGGGTGGATTCCGGTCTGACGCACGAGCGAGTGATGGGAGTTCGGATCGTAAAGCGCGAGCACCGTTTCGAGGTGCGATCGGGACGCGGCAAAGCTGCCGACAAACATCAGGTTTCGACCGGAGGAGTAATGACCCATTACGACCCCGGCGGAATCGTTCCGTTGACGGCTCAGATGCAGCAAGTCCTCGGCGAGAGACTGCGCCCGATCCAATTCGCCGCGATGCGCGTGATAGCGGGACTGCCCGCAGGGTACCTCAATGAACTCCACCGGCGAACCGAGCCGTTCCCACAATTCCCGCGCGCGAGCGTAGGCCTCGCCCGTCTCCGGCGCGGCCGAGCCTTTGACGACATTCAACACCGCGCCCAAAGCGCTGGAAAATTCGAGCTCCTTTTGCCGGCGTTCGGGGATGTCGGGCAACAGCGCCAGCTGGTCCAGCCCCTTTTGAAATTGCGCGGCCGCTTCGGCCATTGCCGAGCGCGCGACGGAGCGGTGACCGGCCTTGCCCCAAAACGCGACAGCCTTTTCGACCAGACCGGCATCGGCGTAATGCTGCGCGAGGAGCCCGGGCTGGCTTTCGGTGATTTCTGGGGTATGGTTTTCGAGCGCTTCGGCGATCTGTGCATGCAATTGCCGCCGGGCGTCGCGCAACAGACTGCCGTGCGCCGCGTCCTGCACCAGCGCGTGTTTGAAGCTGTAGACCGCGTCGGGCGGAATGCCGCGCTGGAAGACCAGCTCGGAAGCGACGAGCTGGGCGAGAGCCACTTGCAGCTCGTCCTCGGAAAGGCGGGAGACCGCATGCAACACCGGATAAGAAAACTGGCGCCCGACCACCGCGCCGATCTGGGCTACATGCCGCGCCGACGCCAGGCGGTCGAGCCGCGCCAACAGCGAGGCGTGCAGGGTTGCAGGGATCGCAAGCGGCTGCAACGGACGGTCGAGCACGTAGCGATCGTTCTCCTCGCGCAGCAAACCCCTTTCCAGGACGCTCTTGGTCAATTCCTCGACAAACAGCGGCACGCCGTCGGTGCGGTCGGCAATCTGGGAGACGACCTCGTCGGGCAACGCCTTGCCAGCGATCTGCGCTATCAAAGTGGTGCAGTCACGCCGGTCGAGACGGTTGAGCGCCAGCATGCTGACCTGCGGCTGGCCCGCCCAAGGCGGCTGGAACTCTGGGCGGAACGTCACGATCAGCAGCACCGGCAGGCTGCGGACATGCTCGACGGTGAGGTCGAGCAACTCGCGCGAGGTGGGGTCGAGCCAGTGCGCATCTTCCCATACCGTGACCACCGGCTTTTGGTGCGCCAGACCCTCGATCTGGCGGATCAACGCCTCTAACGTCTTTTCCTTTTTTCGTTGCGGACTGAGATTTGGCAGAGGGTGGCGCTCCGAGGCCGGCAATGACATCAGATCGGCGAGGAACGCCACATCCTCGTCGGGTGGGGCGGCGCGGGCCAGCAAGGCCTCGAGTTTCGCCGACTTTGGAGCGGGAGGATCGTCGCGCGTAAAGCCGGCCGCATGGCCGAGCTGGTCAACAACTGGGAACAGCGCGCTGTCTTGGTGATACGGCGAGCAGAAATAGCGCAGGCGGAGATGCCGCTCGGCGTGCAAGCGTTCTTCAAATGCCGCGGTGATGCGCGACTTGCCGAGGCCCGCCTCGCCCGAGACCAGCACGATCTGGCCGTCGCCCGCCTTGGCACGGGCCCACCGGCGCAATAGCAGGTCGATCTCTTCGTCACGGCCGACCAGCGGGGTCAATTGCGATCCGCGCAATGCCTCGAAGCGGCTCGCCACGACACTCTGACCCAGCACCTGCCAACGGCGTATCGGCTCGGTGTCGCTCTTCGTGTCGAGTGCGCCGAGATCGCGGCAATCGAACAGACTGCCGATCAGACGCCAAGTGGCCGGCTCGATCGTCACGGTGTCCGGTTGCGCCGACACCTGCAACCGCGCCGCCAAGTCTGGGGCGTCTCCGACAATCCCGAGGTCGCGGACCTCGCCTACCCCGACGCGATCGCCAACGATGACCATTCCCGTCGCTATGCCAACCCGGCACGGCATCGGCATGTCGGCGTCGGGTCTCAGGGTCCTGACCGCCGCACACAATTCGAGCCCCGCATGGATCGCGCGCTCGGCGTCGTCTTCGTGCGCCGCGGGATAGCCGAACAGCACGAGCGCGTCATTGCCGAGCTCCCTGTATACAAACCCCTTGTGGCGATCGGCCGTCTCTGAGACGCAGCGGTGAAAGTCGCCAACCGCCTCATGCAGGTCTTCAAGAGAAACGCCTTTGGCTCTCGGCGACGCGCCCACCAGCTCGCAAGACAGCGCGGTGATTTGCCGCCGTTCGGCCTCCGGACGGTGGCTCGGCACAAGGTCGCGCGAGAGGTCGACCTGCGGCGGCACCCCTGTGATGCCACTGTCTGCGCCGGTCGCCAGCCGCAGGCCGGACAGGTAGAGGTCTCGGTGCTCGGCATCGCGGAACCAGGAATCGCCCCTCCCTAGCCCGCTGGTAATCCGCCGTAGCCGGGCGACAATGGCGCGCGCCTCGGCGAGGCGCCCCATATGGGCATAGCAGGCCGCCAGATAGCGATACGGCGCCGGGAAGCTCGGATCCTCTTGGATCGCCAGGAGCAGTTTCGGAACGGATTCATCAAACCGCTGAGCCAGAAAAAGCGCCTGGCCTATTAGCGAAAGCGACGTACCAACGCGAGCGCGCGGACTGAGCCGCAGCGCGGTCTCGGCGTGCTCTATCGCGAGATCAGGTTGGCCCGCGAAAAGCCTCAGAATACCGCCGACGTGCCAACCTCGCGCAAAATTCGGGTTGAGCGCTAGGGCACGATCGACCAACGCAATCATTGCGTTGATATCCTCGCCGAAATAAGACAGGGCGAGGGCGGCATTGACAATAACCTCTGGGTCGTCACCGGCGACTTCCAGGGCTCGCTGCGCGAAATCGAAGCCCTTGCGGCTGTCCCCGTCGGGGTCGGTGCCCGACCCATCTACGCAGAGCCGGTAGCAGCACGTCGCGGCCCAGGCGAGAGCAGGGCCGTAGTGCGGATCGCGCGCGATCGCGTGCTCCAGCAGATCGAGCGCTTCCGGGATTTGCCGTGCCGACCAGACCATTGCATGAGCGCGTAAATAGAGATCGTAAGCGGTAAGGTCGGCCGTGGGGCGACCGGTCGAACGTGCAGTTTCCGCCGCCTGCAAGGCGGGCTCGATGACGCCGGCGACGCTGGAAGCGACCTTGTCCTGAAGGTCGAAGACATCTTCAAGTAGCCCGTCGAAATGATCGGCCCACAAATGCGCCCCGGTGCCCGCGTCGATCAGCTGAGCGGCGATGCGGACCCGATTGCGGCTTCTGCGCACCGAGCCTTCGAGCACGTAGCGGACACCCAGTTCCTGGCCGACGCGCTTCACATCGACGTTCTGGCCTTTGTAGGCGAAGCTCGAATTGCGCGCGGTGACGAATAGCCAGCGGATGCGGGAGAGGGCGGTGATGATCTCCTCGACCATGCCGTCGGCGAAATACTCCCGCTCCGGGTCACCGCTCATATTGGCGAAAGGCAGCACCGCTATCGAAGGCTTATCCGGTAAGGGCAAAGATGCTCGATCGCTTTCTGCCGCCCGGGGTGGCTCCGCTGCTGCTGTAATCGTAGCTGATTTCTCCGGTTCGACCTCTGAGCGAACGCGGATCTCGCCGGTGAATTGGTAGCCTTGCCCGGACACCGTCTGGATCAGGTCGCGGTCCGCCCCGAAGGCCTTGCGCAGCCCCCAAATCTCGCTCTGCAGCCGGTTTTCTTCGACGATCCGGCCCGGCCAGATCCGGCTCAACAGCTCGTCCTTGCCGAGCACAGCCCCCGGCGCCTCGATCAGCGCCATCAGCAGGTCGAAGGCGCGGCCGCCGAGCCTTATCGGCCGGCCTTCGGCGAGCAATTGGCGGCGATGCGGCAAGATGCTGAAGTGGCCAAATTCGATGATCGCCGGCGGGTCGGACAGGCGAAGCATGACCCGCAATCGTAACCATATTGCCGGAGGAAATCATAGATTTTCGCAGGCCGCAGGCGCGCCGCCGGGCCTTATCGGCCCACCGTCAACCAGGATCCCGAAACGGCCGAACTCCACCACCGCGGGCGGGGTCGGAGAGGCGAACTACGGGCGATGATTAAAATCGATATTTTCAAAGAAAATCACAGATTTGCGGATTAGACCCCGCATCCG
>DASXMC010000424.1:0-2405 GCA_036495885.1 Allostellaceae bacterium
TGCGCGGGGGCCGGGCGCCGGGCGCGCCGCTTACCATGCCGCAACCGGCCAGCCCAGCGCAAGGTGAAGTGTGATGGCGCGGATCTCAGCCGGTATCGGTTGCAGCCACGTCCCCGCCATCGGCGCGGCCATCGATCATAGCAAGACAGGGGAGCCCTACTGGCAACCCTTGTTCGATGGATTCAAAGCCACCAGGGAATGGATGTCGAGCAACACGCCCGACGTCATCATCCTTGTCTACAACGATCATGCGACCGCCTTCAGCCTCGATCTAATTCCGACCTTCGCACTGGGATGCGCTGCGGAGTTCAAGCCGGCGGATGAAGGCTGGGGCGCGCGTCCGGTCCCGACTGTGGAAGGCGCTCCCGATCTCGGCTGGCACATAGCCCAGTCGTTGATTCTCGATGAGTTCGACATCACCATCGTGAACAAGATGGATGTCGACCATGGCCTGACGGTTCCGCTCTCACTGATGTTTGGCACCCCCGCCAGATGGCCTGCGCGGGTCATTCCACTAGCGGTTAACGTCATTCAGTACCCGCCGCCGACCGGGGCGCGTTGCTACGCCCTTGGCAGGGCCCTGAGGAAAGCGGTGGAGAGCTTACCGGATAACCTCAATGTCCAGGTATGGGGTACAGGCGGGATGAGCCACCAGCTTCAGGGACCGCGGTCCGGCCTGATCAACAGCGACTTTGATAAGGCGTTTCTCGACGACCTGACGCGCGATGCAGACCGTCTCGCCCGGATACCGCATATTGAATATCTCCGCGATGCCGGATCCGAGGGCATCGAACTGGTGATGTGGCTGATCATGAGGGGGGCGCTCGGCGATCGAGTTCGGGAAGAACGGCGCTTCTATCATGTGCCTGCGTCCAACACCGCTGTTGGCCATGTGATCCTGGAGCCGCTCGCGCAGCCTGTCGGCAGCACGCCTGGGCCCGCAGCCTAACGTCTCTATCAGGGTTGGATCGGCTGATTATCGATACTTCCTCACCACGGCCCGGAAGACCTTTTTCAATTGATTGAACCGCATAGGCGGTCAACAGGACCCAATAATGCCCAAACTCTTTGACTGATCGCGAAGGTCCTGAAAAGCAGATTGAGGCGGCCACAGGCCTGACTGTCGCGCGCGATGCCCTCATCCCAAAGGGGTCGTCGCTGCGATCGGCAACGATGGCACATCATGCCTCCAAAGCGGTCGGCAGGGTCGCTTGTGACGATCCGAACGGCTTCGAGACTTGCACAAAGGACGACCGCGCGAGTCGACGAAATGGCTTTGCCGCGGGATCGCGCTCGGATGACAGGCGGAGAGGCACCGGCAAAGACAGTGCGTGCCGATCCGCCGCTGGAGATCTTCACCGCCAAGCCGGTGGCGCTGGCTGGCGTCGTTGGCCCGGCTTCGATGCGCGCCACGCGGGCGGCGTCGGTCGTTTCCCTCTATCTTCTATAGACAATTAATTGTAACGATGGTTAGCATCTATGGCCGGTATTTTCGTCAGACAGGCCACGGCGGCAGATGCTTTCACAAAAAGCCAAATACGCGCTTCGAGCACTTCTTGTCCTAGCGGCGCGGCCCGACGACGAGCCGGTCCACATCGCCGATATTGCCGAATCAGAACATATTTCACGGAAATTTCTGGAGGCGACCGTGCTCGAGCTTCGAAAGCACGGCGTACTTGCCAGTCAGCGCGGTCCGCGCGGCGGTTACCGGCTGGCCCGTCCGGCAAGCGAGATATCGTTTGGCGAAGTGATCCGCATTATCGACGGGCCGCTTGCCCCGCTTCCCTGCGCCAGCGTCACCGCCTTCCGTCTCTGTTCGGATTGCGCCAATCCGCACGGTTGTTCGATCCGCTGGCTGATGCAGAAAGTCCGCGATGCGATCGCGGGCGTACTCGACGAGTGCACCCTGGCCGACGCTCTGGGAAAACGGCCGGCAGCCTATAGGGCAATCGATCTCGGCAAGGGTGCGTCAAAGATCCGTGCCGTACGGCGGGCGTCGAACCACGCCGAGTAGCCGCACCCCGCACCTGGCGCACGAGACCAGGCCGATTGCCTGGGCCCGCTCGGCAATAGGGCGGTAGCCGCCAAAGCGCAGACCGCCCGATTTTTCCGGTTGCATATTTCCTATCGCTGCGATAGAGTTTATATAGATCACACGCAGAAAGCGCGCCTGATGACCACCCCCGATCCTCGCCCGCCCGAACTCTCTACCGCATTGGGCGATGCCTCGCCGTCAAGCGGCGAAGTCGCTCCCGAGAAGGCGCATCTCGCCGTCATCGTGCCGTCTGCTGCTCAGCGTAGCGACCCGGCCTGCGATGAGCGGCGCGCTGACCTGCAATTGGCGGGATGCGGTCGCACCTTGCCGCTGCATGGTTGCTGCCAGGTATAAACATCATAATATTGTA
>DASXMC010000425.1:0-5628 GCA_036495885.1 Allostellaceae bacterium
ACAAAGCGGTCGTGCTCAATCCCAGCACGGCGACACTGGCGATCCGGGCGAAATACTGCATCCGATCCTCCCGATATTGCGCAACCGGCAACGCTACCGGATTTTCGCTTCTCAAGAGGAACACATTAATCGGCCGACCATTCCCGTAGGGCGAAGAACGCCTGCGCTTTCGTCGCGTCGCGCTCGGCGCCGTCCGCTAGGAGATCGTGTTCGGCGTCAGGACTGCCAGTGACCCTCGGTCCAGATCCACCCCCCCGCATCCTGCTCCCAATAGCCGGGCATCCAATTTGCGGTAGGGGTCGGCCGCAGTAAATAAGTGCCGGGGGTCCACAGGTATTTGATGCCGTTCCAAGTCCAGTGACCGCACTGCCACAGCGAGTCTGCGGTCGGTGCTGGCGGCGGGATTTCGGCACGCTTTGGCGGCGGCGGATAGGGGACGACGACCGACGTGACATTGCCGCTGGTGCCGGGCGGAGCGGTCGAGCAAGCGAGCAGCAAAGCCGCGCACACCGCATTGACGGCGATGGTGGCGACACGGACGGAGCGCGGCATCGACGACCTCCCTAGACCTGGGGCGCGGGTTGGTCCCGCTGCCCTGTGTTGAGCCTTCCTGTCTCGCTCGACTGCCCGGGAGGATTCGGCCCGGGCTGCGGCTGTTATGTTTGCCGCTCGAAATCGACGATCACGTCACTTTACGACACTCTCCGCCGCAGCGCCAGAGGGTCGCCGGGTCAGGCTCACTCGTCACACCGATTTCTCAGCGCGGTAGGCGATCGCGATTGGGACGGTAGATACCGCAAGTTGGCCGGGAGGGTAAACCCGATCCGGTGCTCTGCTTGCTCAACGCGTTCGGCCAGCCGACAAATCACCGCACTACGACAGCGCGGCCGTCGTCGACGCAGACTCTTATGCCGCGGTTAATGTGGTCCGAGCCATCATCGAAAACTGTCTTCAAATTGACCCTGCAATTGCCGTTGTCGTCGTAGATATCGACGAGAACGGATCCGCCGGGCGGTAGGAAGTCCGTGCCCAGCAGGTCGGCTTGCCAATCGCCGCCACCATCATCTGAAGCATAGATTTCGGCGATCGATTGACGAGTATTGTTGGTCAGCAGGACATGCCGCTTGCCACCTTGGGCCAGCGAGCCGTCGGCTCCTTCCACCAGCAATAGCAGCGATGCGGTCGCAACTGAGACAATCGTAATATTGAGCATCTTTTACTCCGGGATTGCGCGGCGAAACGTCAAAATGTCGGCCACGTTACAACTCTCAATGGGGTCGGTTGAGGCGGACTGATGTGAACGGGGTCGGCGAGCGATCACCGCAGCGAAACCGCTTGATCTGCGGACCGGCAAACGTTGACGCCGCGGTCGAGCAGTTCCGTGCCGTCGTCGAGTACCGTCTTGAAGTCGACCCGGCATCGGCCGTTGCGGTCGTCGATGTCGACCAGGATCGCCTCGCCGGGAGGCAAAAAATCCGAGCCCAGCAGGTCAGCCTGCCAGTTGCCGACGCCGGCATCCGAAATATAGATTTCGACGATCAGCTCACGGGTATTGTTGGTTAACAGGATCTGCCGCTCGCCAGCTTGCACCCGAGCCCCGCCGACGCTTTGCAGCATCAACAGCGAGGCGGCTGCGACCGTGGTATTCGAAACATTAAGCATCTTCGTCCCCGGAGGTTGCTGCAAGGGACCGTCAAAAATCCGTCCGCGCCTGGCTCGAAATGGCGACATTGCGGTGCTGACCGATGTGAACCGATTCACACGTCAGATCACTTTTTTGTGAGACCGAGCTTGGGAAAAGCGCGCGAGTGCGGCGCATCCCTGCCTCGCTTGATCCCGTCTCGGCAATTTCTGCTTTCTGCGGGTGCGTCCTAGCGCACTCGAAGAATAGCCGCAGTCGCATCACGGAATGACTGATAGTTGCCCGTGGAAGTGGATTGCTTCACGCGCGATACGATATGGCGGTGTTGGCTTTGATTGGGTCGATTCAAGGCACTATACTGTGACTCAAGCGACTATGCTGTGACTCACGGGACTATACTATGACGATATCTTGAATATCACAACTCTATCATAGCTAGTGAGTAGCGCCTCAGTGTTTGGTGACGCGGCCACACTTGTCCTCGGCCGGCCAACGGCCATCTTCCCACACTATGAACGACACCGCCCCGCCGCTTCCAGCACCACGGGATCCCAGACTCCGCGAGATGGCCAACGCCTTGCGCGCGCTCGCGATGGATGCCGTCGAAAAGGCGAAATCCGGCCATCCCGGCATGCCGATGGGCATGGCCGACACCGCTACGGTGCTGTTCACAAAATACCTGCGCTTTGATCCGCAAGCGCCCGACTGGCCCGACCGCGACCGCTTTGTGTTGTCAAACGGCCACGGCTCGATGCTGCTTTACGGGCTGCTTTATCTGACCGGATATCCGGATATGACGATCGCCGAGCTCGAGCATTTTCGACAGCTCGGCAGCCGCACCGCGGGTCATCCCGAACGCGGTCATGCGAGCGGCATCGAAACGACGACCGGGCCTCTCGGCCAAGGGCTCGGCAATTCGGTCGGCATGGCGCTCGCCGAACGCATGCTGGCCGCGCAATTCGGCAGCGAGATCGTCGATCACTACACCTACGTGTTTTGCGGCGACGGCGATCTGATGGAAGGTGTCAGCCACGAGGCCTTGTCGATCGCCGGGCATTTGCGGCTCAACAAGCTGATCGTGTTTTACGACGACAACTCAATTTCGATCGATGGGCCGACCAGCCTTGCCGTCTCGGACGATCAGGTGCTGCGCTTTCGCGCCCATCGCTGGGCCGCCGAGCGGATTGATGGGCACGACACCGACGCTATTGCCGCGGCGATCGAGCGTGCGCAAACGAGCGATCGGCCGACCCTGATCGCCTGCCGCACGATCATCGCCTTTGGCGCGCCGACCAAGGCCGGCACTGCGGCGGCGCATGGCACCCCGCTGGGTGCTGCGGAAATTGCCGCGGCGCGCGAGCGGCTCGGCTGGACTGCGCCGCCTTTTGTGGTTCCCGAAGATGTGCTCTCTGCGTGGCGCAGCGCGGGTGCTCGCGGTGCTGCGGTCCGCCAGCAATGGGAGGCCCGGCTGCAGACGCTTCCGGCCGATAAGCGCCAGGAGTTTCTGCGCCGCCAGCGCCGCGAACTGCCGCCGGCCTTCGACCAGGCGGTGGCGGCAATCTGCGAAGAATTTCGCAAAGCCGACGCCAAGATCGCAACTCGCCAGGCCTCGGGGACGGTGCTCGATGCGTTGACGGGGGGCGTGCCCGAACTCGTCGGCGGCTCGGCCGACCTGACCCCGTCGAACAACACCCGGGCCAAGGATCTGAGCGAGGTTCGGCCGGGCGATTACTCGGGCCGCTATATCCATTGGGGAGTGCGCGAGCACGGCATGGCGGCGGCCATGAACGGCATCGCGGTGCATGGCGGGCTTATTCCTTATGGCGGGACCTTTCTGACGTTTTCCGATTATTGCCGGCCGTCGATCCGCTTGTCGGCGTTTATGGGCGCCGGCGTTGTCTATGTGATGACGCATGATTCGATCGGACTGGGCGAGGATGGGCCGACGCACCAGCCGGTCGAGCATCTGGCGGCGTTGCGCGCGATCCCTGGCCTTTACGTTTACCGCCCTGCCGACGCCGTCGAGACCGCGGAATGTTGGGCGCTGGCGTTGCGGCGCCGCGACGCGCCGGCGCTGTTGGCCTTGACCCGGCAGGCTGTGCCGCTAATGCGCCATGACCCGGGGAGCGACAATCGCTCGGCGCGGGGCGCCTATGTGCTGGCCGAGGCTGAGGGGGCGCGGCAGGTCACGCTTCTCGCCTCGGGTTCGGAAGTGTCGATCGCGATGGCGGCGCGCGAGGCCCTCTCTAAAGAGGGGATCCGTGCCGCCGTCGTGTCGATGCCGTGCTGGGAATTGTTCGCAGCCCAGTCGAGAGAATATCGCGATCAAGTAATCGGCGCCGTCCCGCGGGTTGCGGTCGAAGCGGCGGTCGAATTCGGCTGGGAGCGGTGGATCGGAGAGCACGGCGCATTTGTCGGCATGCACGGCTTTGGCGCCTCCGCACCCGGCGAGGCGCTCTATCCGCATTTTGGCATTACCCCCGAAAAGGTTGCCGAAGCCGCTCGCTCGCTCCTATAGATTGGTCAAATCAGCGGAGGAGCGAGCGATGACGGTACGGGTTGCGATCAACGGTTTCGGCCGCATCGGCCGCTTGGTGTTGCGCGCGGCTTATGAGAGCCGGCGCGAGGACATCGAGATCGTCGGCATCAACGATCTCGGCCCGGTCGAGACCAACGCGCATCTCTTGCGGTATGACAGCATCCACGGTCGCTTCCCGGGCGAAATCACCACTGGCGACGGCTGGATGGACATCGGCCGCGGCAAGATTACCGTCACCGCGGAACGCGATCCGGCGAAATTGCCGTGGGAAAAGCTCGGTGTCGATGTGGCGCTCGAATGCACCGGGATTTTTACCAAGCGCGAGACCGCAGCCAAGCATCTCGAAGCCGGCGCCAAGCGCGTCATTGTCTCGGCTCCGGCGGACGGAGTTGATCTGACGGTCGTGATGGGCGTCAACCACGACGAGCTCAAAGCCGCGCATCAGGTGATCTCGAACGCTTCGTGCACGACCAACTGCCTCGCCCCGGTCGCCTATGTCCTGCACAAAGGGATCGGCATCGAGCGCGGCTATATGACGACGATCCATTCCTACACCGGCGACCAGAATACGGTCGATACGCTGCATTCGGATCTGCGCCGGGCGCGTGCGGCCTCATTGTCGCTGATCCCGACTTCGACCGGTGCGGCGCGGGCGGTGGGTCTGGTGCTGCCGGCGCTGAAAGGGAAGCTCGACGGCACCGCGATCCGGGTGCCGACCGCTAACGTATCGCTGATCGATTTCAAATTCGATGCGGCGCGCGAAACCTCTCCTGACGAGGTCAACGGGCTGATGGAAGACGCCGCGAAGTCCAACCGGCTGAAGGGCATCGTCGGCATCAACAAGGCCCCCACGGTTTCGGCCGATTTCAACCACGATCCGCACAGCTCGATCTTTGATGTGACGCAGAGCCAAGTACTCGACAAGCGCTTTGTGCGGGTGCTGTCGTGGTACGACAACGAATGGGGGTTCTCGAACCGGATGGTCGAGGTCGCCGCCCTTTTCGGCCAGATGCATTAGCCAGGTGCGGGGCGCTCTCCGGTTGTGAAGCCGGCGGATCCGGTTTAACCCCTAACTTCGGCGAGGAATGGAGGAGACGATGTTGCAGGAGCTGCTGCCCCAGGCCGAACGGATCGCGGCAAAACTCAAGGCACGCAACGAGACGATATCGGTCGCCGAGTCATCGACCGCTGGACTGCTCTGTGCCGCGCTCCTCGCGATTCCCGGCGCCTCGGCGTATTTTTTGGGGGGCGGCGTGGTCTATACCCGTCAGTCGCGCTCCGAATTATTGGGTGTGACCGAAGCCGAACTGACCGGCATCACCCCCTCGACCGAGCCCTATGCATTGCTGTTCGCCCGCAAGATCCGCGGCAAGCTCGCCACTACTTGGTCGCTCGGTGAAACCGGCACAGCAGGGCCGACGGGCAGCCGCTATGGCCACGCCGCCGG
>DASXMC010000426.1:0-1661 GCA_036495885.1 Allostellaceae bacterium
CACAACATTTCGATCTCGCCCGGCATCTGATCGACGCGGTATTCGCGCGGGACACCAATCCGCAATCCTCGAATGTCGCCGGTCAAGCCCGCCTCGTAATCCGGCACCGGCAGCGGGGCCGAGGTCGAATCCTTCGGGTCGTGCCCGGCCATGGCGCACAGTATGATTGCCGCGTCGCGCACAGTGCGCGTCATCGGGCCCGGATGGTCGAGCGAGGACGCATAGGCGATGACCCCCCAGCGCGAGCAGCGGCCATAGGTCGGCTTCAACCCGACAATGCCGCAAAAGCTTGCCGGCTGGCGGATCGACCCCCCGGTATCGGTGCCGGTCGCAGCCAATGCGGCATGCGCTGCGACCGCCGCCGCCGAGCCGCCCGACGAGCCACCCGCAACCAACGGCCGGTTGTCGCCAGGCTTGCGCCAGGGGCTCTCGACCGGACCGTACCAGCTCGTGGTGGTCGACGAGCCCATCGCAAACTCGTCAAGATTGGCCTTGCCGAGCATGACCGCGCCCGCTTGCCACAATTTTTCGGTCACCGTCGCTTCATAGGGCGGATGGAAGCCATCGAGAATGTGCGAGCCGGCGGTGGTCAACACCCCCTTCGTGCAAAAGACATCCTTGACCGCGATCGGAATACCGTTGAGCGGCAGCGTCTCGCCGTACGCCCGCCTGTCGTCAGCGGCCGCAGCCATCGCCAAAGCCCGCTCCGGCGTTTCGGTGATAAAGGCGTTGAGAGGGTGCGCCGCTTCGACCGCGGCGATATAGCTAAGGGTCAGCTCGCGTGCCGAAAATGTCTTGGAGGCGAGCCCGTCGCGGGCCTGGGCAAGGGTGAGCTCGGTCAGCGCCGTCGGCGACCGGCTCACTCGATCACCTTGGGCACAGCGAAAAAGCCGGATTTGCCGCCGCTGGGAGCAGTGCGCGGCGCGTTGGCGAGGATGGCATCGCGGCAACCGCGGTCGGTCACCCGGTCCTCACGCATCGGCAATCCGGTGGCGACGACGCTCGCCAGTGGTGGTGCAGCGCTGGTGTCGACCTCGTTCAGCTGCTCGACCCAGTCAAGGATGCGCGACAGCTCGTTCGCCAGAGGTTCGAGCTCAGCCTCGGAAAGCCGGATACGCGCCAAGGCGGCGATATGCGCAACGGTGGCCCGGTCTACCGCCATATCCTCTCCACTGCCTTGACTTCGCTGCTCCGGAACGCCGCCCCGAGGACACATTAAAACCGCGGCCCTTGGGACACGTAAAATAGGATATCGTGCGCGATGATACTAGCGGACCCTCTAGAGTTGCGTGCGGCGGTGCCGGCGGGAAAGCGGCTCTTGGGCTTTGATGTCGGGACCAAAACCATTGGTCTCGCCCTCTCGGACACCCGCCTGGTCATCGCAAGCCCGCTCGAAACCATCCGCCGCGGGCGGTTTCGCGACGACGCAGCCCAGCTCCTCACGCTGATCGATCGTCACGCGGTCGGCGGGCTCGTCATCGGCCTACCCTTGACCTTGGCGGGAAACGATGGGCCGCGCACCCAGTCTGTGCGCCAATTCGCGCGAAATCTCCTGGCCCTGCGCGATCTGCCGGCGGCATTCTGGGACGAACGCCTGTCGACAGCAGCAGTCGAGCGCGAGATGATCGCCGCGGACCTGACGCGCAAGCGCCGCGGTGAAA